>RFKS01000136.1 GCA_003694205.1 Alphaproteobacteria bacterium
GTCTCGCGCTCCCAGCCGGCGATCGCGACGCGGCCGGCCCGGGCATCGATACCGACCAGAATACGCCCCGGAAAGGCGGCGCAGGCCTCGCGCAGCAGGCCTTCATCGCTGGCCGCGACGGTGCCGAGAATGACCCGCGCAACGCCGCGTTCGAGCCAGGCCTCGATCGCCGGCAGGTCGCGCAGGCCGCCGCCTAGCTGCACCTTCATGTCGACGCGCTCGAGAATCGCCGCCACCGCGTCGCCATTGGCGCTCCGGCCGGCAAGCGCGCCATCGAGGTCGACGACATGCAGCCAGCGACAGCCCGCCGTGGCGAAGGCCGCCGCCTGCGCCGCCGGATCCGCGCCATAGACATGCGCCGAATCCATGGCGCCCTGGCGGAGGCGGACGACGCTGCCACCCTTGAGATCGATCGCCGGATAGAGCGTGAACGGCGGTGCCGTCATCCCCCCGGCTCCTCGCCATTCAGGGTCTTTGTATAGAAATAGCCGGGCACGAAGGTGCCATTGATGAAGGCATAGTGCGGCTTTTCCGCCCAGCGCCGGTAGCCGAGCGATTCGACGAGCGCGATCCCCGCCTTGCGGTCGGCACGAATCGAGAAGTCGAGGACCTTGAGACCGGCGGCCCGGGCCTCGGCCTCGACCTGCTCGAGAAGGGCCCGGGCATTGCCGTGGCCACGCGCCCAGGGCGCAACGAAAAAGGTCGCGATCTCGCCCGCATGGGCGCCCGCCTCGTTGATGGCGCCGGGCAGGATGAGCTGCACCGCGCCGCAGATGCGGCCGTCATGGCGCGCCACCAGAAGCCGGCGATGCGGCGCCAGCAGGATCCCCTTCCAGTAGGCAGCGAGCACCGATTGCTTCGGCGGGTGGACCCAGGCGATGTCCTCGCCGTCGGCAACCGCCAGCGCCGTCGCTTCGCAGAGCTCGCCGAGCGCACGTTCGTCGAGCTCCTCGACAACGGCCACGCCGTCCCCGTCCGGGGATTCCGTTATCGTCGCATCGCTTCGCCGTTCACTCATGGGTCCACTCCAGAAAGTTGCGCAACAGCCTGAGCCCCGTTTGCTGGCTCTTCTCGGGATGGAACTGCACGCCGACAACAAGATCGCGGCCGACCGCGGCGGTGACCGGGCCGCCATGATCGGTACGTGCCAGACAGTCGTCCTCGTTCCGGGGCATCATATGGTAGCTGTGCACGAAATAGACATGGTCACCGTCGCGCAAACCTGTAAACAATGCGTGTGCGCGGCCGGCGTCCGTAAGCGCGAGCGCGTTCCACCCCATATGCGGCACCTTGCACGCCGGATCCGCGGGGGACAGCGGCACTACCTCGCCGGGAATGCGATCGAATCCCGCATGATCGCCATGCTCGCGGCCGCGGCTCGCCAGCAGCTGCATGCCGACGCAGATGCCGAGCAGCGGCCGCGGACGGGAGGTCATGGCCTCGTGCAAGGCCTGCCACAGGCCGTCGACCCGTCGCAGCCCGGCACGGCAGGCGGCAAAGGCGCCGACGCCGGGCAGAACGATGCGATCGGCGTCGCGCACCTCCTGCACCGAGGCGGTGACCCTCACCTCGCAGCGGCGCCGTGCCATGCCCGCCGCCCGCTCGAGAGCCTTTGCCACCGAGCGCAGGTTGCCGGAGCCGCAATCGATGACCGCAATCCGTTCCGTCACCGCTTCTCGCCGATCCGGCCCTTGCTCGAGGGCACCGCACCGCCGCGCCGCGGATCCGGCGCCGACGCCTCCCTGAGCGCCCGTGCGAAGGCCTTGAAGATCGCCTCGATGATGTGATGGTTGTTGCGACCATGAAGCAGCGCAACATGCAATGTGAGCCCCGCGGTGAATGCCAGCGAGCGGAAGAAATGCTCGAACAGCTCGCTGTCCATCTCGCCCAGCCGCGGCTGCGTCAGTGCCGCATCCCAGACCAGATAGGGGCGGCCGGAAATGTCGAGCACGACCCGCGCCAGTGCCTCATCCATCGCCACATGGGCGGCGCCGAACCGCACGATGCCAGCGCGATCGCCAAGCGCGCGATCGAGCGCGCCGCCGAGCGTGATCGCGACATCCTCGACCGTGTGATGGGCATCGATATGCAGATCGCCCGTCGCCGCGATCTCGAGATCGATGAGCGCGTGGCGGGCGATCTGCTCGAGCATATGATCGAGAAAACCGATCCCGGTTGCGATCCGCGCCGTACCACTCCCGTCGAGATCGAGCGTCACGCTGATCTCCGTCTCGCGGGTTTTCCGACGATGCTCCGCCTTGCGCATGACAGACCCTGTTCTTGCTTCGCCGGCCCTCTCATAGCCCGCTCGCCGCCGCTTTGCCAGCCCGCCGATCGCGTGGCCCGCCGCTGCGGCCTTGTTATCGAGGCGCCGCACTTCTATATCCCGCCAGGACGAAGAGAGTCCGGGCCCGACGGGGAAGAGCCACATGCAGGCGGATCATGCGTTTCCGGGATGGCACGCCACGACCATCCTTTGCCTCCGCAAGAACAAGACCGTGGTCATGGCCGGCGATGGCCAGGTCTCGATGGGCCAGACCAGGGTGAAGTCGAACGCGCGCAAGGTGCGCCGGCTCGCCGACGGTCAGATCCTGGCCGGATTCGCCGGCGCCACGGCGGATGCCTTCACGCTCCTCGAGCGGCTCGAGGCCAAGCTCGAGCGGCATCCCGGACAGCTCGCCCGCGCCTGCGTCGAGCTGGCCAAGGACTGGCGCACCGACCGCTATCTGCGCCGGCTCGAAGCACTGCTCGCGGTCGCCGACCGGGATCAGAGTCTGCTCGTCTCGGGCACCGGCGACGTTCTCGAGCCCGAAGACGGCCTCATCGGTATCGGCTCGGGCGGCAATTTCGCCCTCGCTGCGGCCCGTGCGCTCATCGATCTCGATCTCGATGCCGAGGCCATCGCCCGCCGGGCCATGGCGGTCGCCGCAGGCATCTGCGTCTACACCAATGAAAATATCGTCATCGAAAAGCTCGAGGCCGAATGACCACCTTTTCCCCGCGTGAAATCGTCTCCGAACTCGATCGCTATATCGTTGGCCAGAAAGAGGCCAAGCGGGCGGTCGCCATCGCCCTGCGCAACCGCTGGCGACGGCAGCAGCTCGACCCCGCGATGCGTGAGGAGGTGCTGCCCAAGAATATCCTCATGATCGGCCCCACCGGCGTCGGCAAGACGGAGATCTCGCGCCGCCTCGCGCGGCTCGCGGAAGCGCCCTTCCTCAAGGTCGAGGCGACCAAGTTCACCGAAGTCGGCTATGTCGGCCGCGATGTCGAGCAGATCGTGCGCGACCTCGTCGAGATCGCCCGCACCATGGTGCGCGAGCGCAAGCGGCTCGAGGTCCGCGCCAAGGCCGAGCTCGCGGCCGAGGAGCGGGTGCTTGATGCCCTCGTGGGCAAGGGGGCGAGCGCCGATACGCGGCAGAAGTTTCGCGCCCTTTTGCGGCAGGGCGAGCTCGACGACAAGGAAATAGAGATCGAGGTGCTCGACAGCGGCGGTGGCGGCTTTCCCACCTTCGACATCCCCGGCATGCCCGGCGCGCAGATGGGCATGATCAATCTCTCCGACATGCTCGGCAAGGCATTGGGCGCCGAGCGCCGCCGCAAGAAGCGGCTGACGGTGGCCGAGTCCCATGATGTCCTCATCGCCGAGGAGAGCGACAAGCTACTCGACGAGGACAGCCTCACCCGCGAGGCGATCGAGGCCGTCGAGCAAAACGGCATCGTCTTCCTCGACGAGATCGACAAGGTCTGTGCGCGATCCGACATGCGTGGCGCCGACGTCAGTCGCGAGGGTGTGCAGCGCGATCTCCTGCCGCTCATCGAGGGCACGACGGTGGCCACCCGCTACGGCGCCGTGCGCACCGATCACATCCTGTTCATCGCCTCGGGTGCCTTCCACCTCGCCAAGCCGTCCGATCTTTTGCCCGAACTGCAGGGCCGGCTGCCCATCCGGGTCGAGCTCAAGGCGCTCGGCGAGGAGGATTTCAAGCGCATCCTGACCGAACCCGAGACCTCGCTCATCCGCCAGTACAAGGCGCTTCTCGCGACCGAAGAGGTGACGCTCGACTTCACCGACGATGGCATCGCCGCGATTGCGCGTATCTCGGCGGAGGTAAACGAGAGCGTCGAGAATATCGGTGCCCGGCGCCTGCACACGGTGCTCGAGCGGGTGCTCGACGAGATCAGCTTCTCGGCTCCCGACCGCCATGGCGACACCGTCCTGGTGGACGCCGCCTATGTTCACGCGCATCTCGGCACGCTCGCCGAAGACACCGATCTTTCCCGCTACATCCTCTGATGTCCGCGCGTGCGGCGCAGCAGGACATAGAAGGCACCTGTGCCGCCGTCATGCTGCGCCGCGGCCTCACAGGCCTGCACCAGGGGCGCGAGCTCGGGGCCCTCGAGCCAGAGCGGCAGGAGGCGGCGCAGCACCCCGCCTTCGGGCGCGAAATCGGCGCGCCGGCGGAACGCCGCCGGCAGCGGTGCATCCTGCGGCAGGCGCGACCCGCCCTTGCCGGTGATGACCAGCACCAGGCGCTCGTCCCTCTGCGTCGCGCGAGTGAGGTGCCGGCACAGGCGCCGATAGGCCTCCTCACGGTCAAGCCCGTGCAGGTCGAGCCGGCTGTCGA
>RFKS01000137.1 GCA_003694205.1 Alphaproteobacteria bacterium
GGCGCGACGGATCGCGCACCGCCTCGCCCTGCCCTATGCCCGGCAGCGGCTGCTCGAGGACCCTTCCTACAATCTGCGTCTCGGCACACAGCATCTCGCCGACCTGCTTGTACGCTTCGAGGGCTCCGCGGTGCTCGCGCTGGCGGCCTACAATGCGGGTGCGAACACGGTCGAGCGCTGGCTCCAGACCTATGGTGATCCGCGTGCGCCGGGCAGCGATCCCGTCGACTGGATCGAGCTCATCCCCTATGGCGAGACGCGGAACTATGTGCAGCGCGTGCTCGAGGCCGCACCGATCTACAGCGAGCGCCTCGGATACAGGGCCCCGCGGACGCTTGGAGCCTGGCTCGCGCTGGGCAGGCGGCCACCGGCACCCGGTGTCACCGAGCGCCGGCAAGTGCCTGCAACGGAGAGCTGAGTTCAGCGCCCGCCGCCGTCGTCCTCCGGACCTCCATCATCGTGAAAGCCGCGATGCCGCATGCGCATGTGGCGGCGCTGCATCATGCGGTCCATCATGCCGTGACGCAGCTCCTCCCTGCTGAGCACCCCGTCGCCGTCGTCGTCGAGATCGGCGAAGGCCTTCTCGCCGCGCGCGACGAGCTCGCTCTCGCTGATCTTGCCGTCGCCGTCGCTGTCGAGGCGCGAGAACATCTCGGCCTCGCGACGCTTCTCGCGTTCGGCACGCATCTTCTCATGCGCCGCGTGCATTTCCTTGGGCGTCACGGTGCCGTTACCGTCCAGGTCGAGCCGCGAGAACATCTCCTTGTGGCGGGCGATGAAATCGCCGCGGTCGATCTTGCCGTCCTTGTTCGCATCCATGCGTTCCATCCCGGGATGTTTGCCGCCGTCGTCTTCGGGATGGGCAGCAACGGCAACTCCGGCTGAGAGGGCAAGAGCGCTTGCCGCAAGCAGGAGCGCAATCGGGGGGCGCTTGATGTGCTGTCGCATTGTCTTCTCTCCGTTCTGTTGCTCCGCGGGCGCACGATGGCGCTCCGCATCGATGCCCCTTATACGGTGAGGCGGCCGATGGCCCTGCGACCGGACGCGGAAGGACGCGCCTTCAGTCGGCCCGCGAGATCAATTCGTCGGGATCAAGGCTGTGCAGTGGCTCGAATTCGGCCGGACAGAGGAGCACGCCGGTTGCCGGTGTGTCGACTCTGAATGGCAGACACAGGATCGTCGCCCGCAGATAGGTCGCCTCGCCGCGATAATAATCGATTGCGATCAGGCCCGGACGCCGGCTCTCGTAGATCTCGAAGGCGGCATCGCGCAGCCGCCAGGTCGCCGCATCGCCGATGTCGGAGGCCCGCAACCCCTTGAGCGAGCGGCCGAGCCAGTATTCGTGCTCGCCGCCGTGCAGCGCCCAGCGGAAATCCCGTTCTTTCAGGAAAAGCTCGATGATGCACAGCTTCGGGAGAAAGCCGGGAAAGCGCTCGGGCCGAAGCTCCCGCCGGTGCGGCAGATCGCCCTCGCGCGGCAATCCGCGCCAGATTTCCAGCGGTTCGCGAAGTCTTGCGACGGCCGGCCGTTCGCGGCCCTCGTCCTCCGCCAGCCGCTCGACCCGTACCGCCAGACGCCCCTCGCGCACATAGCGCAGGACGGGTCCCCATGAAGTCTCGAACGAACTCACGCCTCTGCCCCCCCAGCAGAAGGAGCGGTTTTCACGGCACGCGATCTAGCCGGTAGGTCGGGTGCCGACCTCTCCCTTCAGACCTCGCTGTTTACGAGAAAGAGTGTCGCGGCGCAAGCGCCAATGGCGCAGACCCAACCCTCCCGTACCGCCAAGCACAATGCCGGCCATATTGGCGAAAAAGTCCGCGAGACTCGCTTCGCGCCCGACATAGGGCTGCACGATTTCGACGAGCCCGCCGGCGGCGAGGATGATGACGAGATAGACGCCGATGCGGCCGATGTGGCGCCGCGATACCGAGACTGGGACCGCCCAGAGGCCATAGGCGAGCAGGTGCAGGAGCTTGTCCGATGCGGGCAGCGCCGAAAGCGGCAGGAGGGAGGTGGCAATCACGACGCCGCCAATCACGAGCGCGGCAAGGCGGCGCAGCCAACGCCAGGCGAGAGGAGTCACGGGCACCGTCCTCAGCCGTCGCGATCGAAGGCGAAGGGCGAGAGCCCGCGCACACGCTCGTCGACCACGAAGTTGCGATTGAGCGGCGGCAGGGCGCGCTGCGAACAGTCGGGGCGCTCGCACAGCAAGCAGTTGATGCCGATCGGCGTCACGCGCGGATTCTCGAGATCATGACCGTCGGCATAGACGAGCCGGCGCGCATAAGAGATGTCGCAGCCGAGCGCAATGGCGAGTTGCTGTGCCGGGCGCGCGTGCGAGCCGCCCGAGCGCCGAACGGTGCGGGCGATCGAGAAATAGGTGGTCTCGTCAGGAAGCCGGATGATCTGCGTATAGATGCGCCCCGGCGTCTGAAAGCTCTCATGAACGTTCCACAAGGGGCAGGTGCCGCCGAATTTCGAAAAATGGAACCGCCCGGCCGAGAAACGCTTCGAGACATTGCCGGCATTGTCGA
>RFKS01000018.1 GCA_003694205.1 Alphaproteobacteria bacterium
GTGCGGCGCCGCGCAGCCATCGCAAGGTCGGAATGCCACGGCGCCGGTTCGGCTCCGAAGCGCTCGTGAAAGCGGTCCAGCCACTGGCTGGTGAGGGCGATCTCGGGCAGGAGGACGAGCACCTGCCCGCCCGGCGCGGCGAGCGCCTCGGCGATGGCCTCGAAATAGACCTCGGTCTTGCCCGAACCGGTCACGCCGGCGAGCAGGATGGGGGCGAAGGCGCGTGCCCGGACCGCGTCGCAAAGGTGCCGCGCCGCGGCTGCCTGCGGTGGCGACAGGACCGGCCCCGGGCGCGATGGGTCGGGTGTCGGCGGTGCGTGTTCGGTCGCCACCACGCGTTGTTCGAGGACGCCCTGGCGTGCGAGCGTGCGCACGACGCCGTCGCTGACGCGGGCGCGGGTGGTGATGTCGGCGAGCGGGCGGGCGCGGCCGTCGGCAAGCAGGGCGAGAACGCGTTCTCGCGCGGCGGTCATGCGCTGCGGCTGTTGGCCACTCGCACGATAGCGGATCTGGCGCGGCGCGGGCGCGGTCACCAGGCGCGGCGGCAGCGCCATGCGCAGGACGGCGCCCGCAGGGGACAGCGTATAGTCCGCCACCCAGTCGATGAAGCGGCGCAAGGGGGCGCCGAGCGGCGGCAGGTCGAGAACGGCCTCCACCGGCTTCAGGCGCGCGGCGGGCAGCGCCCGGTCATCGACGCTCGTGCTGTCGCGGTCCCAGACGACGCCGATCCGGTGCTGGCGCCCGAGCGGGACTCGCACGACGCTGCCCGGCGCAAGCGGGCGCGACGCGTTGTACTCGAAGGCGTGTGCGAAAGGCATGGTGAGGAGGACCGGAATGCGAATCCGGTCCTTTCCTGGGTCAGCCGAGTCGGTCGATGTCCTGCTCACGGGGGCGTACTCTATGGCAAGCGGTGAAGCGTCGCCAGCACCGGCGGCGTCGCGCCTTGCAATCCGTTTTCCGAACCGCTAGAGCCGGGCGATCCGGCCGCGCCGATGCGGCGGCGAGAGCAGGGAGAGGTTCCAGCCATGAAATTCTTTGTCGACACCGCCGATACCGCGGAGATCCGTGATCTCTCAGAGACCGGATTGCTCGATGGCGTGACCACCAATCCATCGCTGGTGAAAAAATCGGGGCGCGACTTCTTCGAGGTCATCCGGGAGATCGCCGCGCTCGTCCCTGGACCGGTATCGGCCGAGACCGTCGCCACCGACCACGAAACGATGCTTGCCGAGGGCCGCAAGCTCGCAAAGCTCGCAGACAATATCGCGGTCAAGGTGCCGCTGACGGTGGACGGGCTGAAGACCTGCAAGGCGCTCACCGCGGAAGGGGTGATGGTCAATGTCACGCTGTGCTTCTCGGCGACCCAGGCCCTGCTCGCGGCCAAGGCCGGCGCCACTTTCGTCTCGCCCTTCGTCGGCCGCCTCGATGACATTTCCTCCGACGGCATGGAGCTGATCGCCGACATCAAGACGATCTTCGGGCATTATGACTTCACGACCGAGATTCTCGTCGCCTCGGTGCGCCACCCCGTGCACGTCCTCGAGGCCGCCCGGATCGGCGCCGATGTCGCGACCGTGCCGCCGCAGATCCTGCGCAAGCTGTTCCAGCATCCGCTGACCGACAGAGGACTTGAGGCCTTTCTCAGGGACTGGCGGGAAACCGGCCAGTCGATCCTATAGGATCGGCAGCGGGCTGCCCTCGGCGACGATGCGGAAGGCAACGCCGATTCCCATCGTCGCGGCCGACGTGTCGCGCCGCAAAGGAAGGGCGAGAAACTCGTTGGTGATGTGCGTGCGGCCAAACGGCGCCATGCTGAAGCGATAGATCTGCGCCCGTTGCTCTTCGTAGAAGGCGGCGGCATGGGCCTGGATGGCCTGCTCCCATGGCGCCGGAAAGACGTCGCGCGACAGCATGCGGGCGGGATTCTTCTGCAAGGCCTCGACCAGGGCTGTACCGGCCAGACGGATGCGGTTGCTCGCCTCCTCGGGGGCCCACTCCCACAACAGGAGATAGGGGAGGAGCTCCTTCATTTCCGCGGGCTGGATGTCGGCACGCAGGGGAATCACGTCATCGCGGAACTTCGAGCGCCAATAATCCCACAGGGCACGCGCGGACTCGGTCTCGAGGCGTGCGCGAAAGCGCTCGAGCTCAGATGCCGCGGGAACCCCGCGTACAAAGGAAGGACCTGAGATGACCTCGACCGTCGAGGCGGAAGCGTGCTGCGACACAAGCTCACCTTCTTGTTATAGTCTCGGCGGGCGCCGACAAGATTGCAGGATATGAATGAACGGACAAGCTTCATTTGCGCGCTTTTTCCTTGAAATAGAAAAAGTGCATCCCGCACTGGTGGTATTCGTCGAACGATGGGCGCGATATTTGACCAGTGAACGGCGTCTGTCGGGCCACAGCGTCACCGCCTATCTGCGTGATATCTCCCGTTTTCTGCGCTTTTTGGCACGGCATAAGGGCGGTCCGCTCGATGCCCGCGGGCTCGGCGCCCTGCGACTTGGTGATCTGCGTGCCTTTCTTGCCGATGCGCGGCGCGACGGGTTGTGCGGGCGGTCGCTCGCGCGCACGCTATCCGCGTTGCGCGGCTTCTTTCGCTTTCTTGAACGCACCGAGAACATTCGTTGCGATGCCCTCGCCGTGCTGCAGAATCCGAGGCTCGCGCGGCGCGTGCCGCGGCCGCTTGCCGAGGATGCGGCCATCGACGTGCTCGACGAGGTGGCCGGCGGTGCGCGCGCGGAATGGGTCGGCGCCCGCGATGCGGCGGTGCTGACGCTTCTTTATGGCTGCGGGCTGCGCATCTCCGAGGCGCTGGCGCTCGATTGTGCCGATGTTGCGGGCGGGGACAGCCTGCGCATACGCGGCAAGGGCGGCAAGGAGCGGATCGTGCCCTTGCTGCCCGTCGTACGCGAGGCCATCGACCGCTACCGGGCTCTCTGCCCCTATCCGCTGCGTGGCACGGAGCCGTTGTTCGTGGGCGTACGGGGCGCCCGTCTCGGGTCGCGCGCGGTGCAGAAGGCGATGGCGCGGGCGCGACGCGGGCTCGGCCTGCCGGAGAGCGCGACGCCGCATGCGCTCCGGCACTCGTTCGCCACCCATCTGCTCGCCGGGGGCGGCGATCTGAGAACGATCCAGGAGCTCTTGGGCCATGCCTCGCTATCGACGACGCAAGTCTATACCGAGGTCGACACGGCGTCGCTTCTCGCCGCCTACGAGCGGGCGCATCCGCGGGCCTGAGAGGATCCGTCGCCGCGTGCTTGCGGAAAGCCGCCGGCGCGGCCGACCATGGAGGGCAACGGCCGGCCAAGTTTCTCCGTGAGCCAGTGATTGGTCGCAATCAGCGCCTCGAGGTCGAGCCCCGTGGCGATGCCCGAGCGTTCGAACAGATAGACCACGTCCTCGGTGGCGACATTGCCGGTCGCCTTGGGTGCGAAGGGGCAGCCGCCGAGGCCGCCGAGCGAGGCGTCGAAAACCCGTACGCCGGTCTCGTGGGCGGCCCAGCAATTGGCGATCGCCATGTTGCGGGTATTGTGGAAATGTGCCCGCAGCCGGACATTCGGCACCGCCTCCCGCGCCCGCTCGAAGAGCGCGGTGACACGCACCGGGACGGCAACGCCGATGGTGTCCGCGAGCGCGATTTCCGCAAGACCCGCCTCGGCAAGACGGGTGACGATCTCGATCACGCGCGCAAGCGGCACCTCACCCTCGAAGGGATCGCCCCAGCAGACCGAGACCGTTGCCTGTGTCCGCATCCCGTCGGCCGCGGCGCGGCGCGCAATCCGGCACGCGCTCTCGACCGAGGTCTGCCAGTCCATGCCCTGATTGGCGCGGCCGAAGCCGTCAGCGGCAACGGCGACGAGCCCGATCTCGTCGATGCCGTGTCCGGCCGCGTCGCGCGTCGCCAGCGCCCGCTCGAGCCCGCGCTCATTGAGGACGAGCCCGATATAGGTGACGTCCGGGCGCACCGGCAGGCCGGCGACCACCGCCTCGGCGTCGGCCATCTGCGGCACGCGTTTGGGGTGCACGAAGCTCGCCACCTCGATGCGTCGCGCACCGGCGGCGACGAGGCGCTCGATGAGCGCGATCTTGGTTGCGGTCGGGACGACCTCGGGCTCGTTCTGCAGCCCATCCCGCGCCCCCACCTCGACGATCTCGACCTCTTGCTCCGGCATGCTCGGTGCCTTAGCTCGCGGTCTCGTCGGCCGCCATCTCCTCGACCATGAAGCTCTCGCCGCAGCCGCAGAGCGCCTTGGCATTGGGATTGTCGAAGACGAAGCCGGTCTCGAAGCGGTCCTCCTTGAAGTCCATGCGGGCGCCCTTGAGATAGGGCAGCGAGGCACGGTCGATGAAGAGTTTCGTCCCGGCGACCTCGAGAACCGCGTCCTCCGGCTGTGGGCTTTCGGCAAAATCGATGCGGTACATGAGCCCCGAGCAGCCGGCGGCCTTGGTATAGAGCCTAAGGCCGGCAACCGGTCCGTCATGCCCCGCGATCAGATGCCTGATCCGCTCGGCGGCTTTCTCGGTGATATGGAATTCGGGCTTCATCCTTGCAGCCTCTCCTAAAGA
>RFKS01000138.1 GCA_003694205.1 Alphaproteobacteria bacterium
GCTAGAGGGCCTTGAGGGCCGCGCCGCCGGGCGAGTTGAGCTCGCGCGCGAACAGGGCATCCGGTCCCAGCGCGACGAGATCCGGCAGCAGCGACGGATGGGCGAGCATCGTGCGCCTCAGATAGGGGCTGTTGCCGGCAAGCGCGGCGACGAGTGCCGGCACCGGCTCCTCGAGACGCACGGCCGCGTCCGGGCCCGCCTCCGACAATAGGCTCAAGACATCGTTAATCGCCTGTTCGGCCATATTGCGGTCGAATGGCTGCGGTAGGCGGCGAATAGCGATGGCCATGGCGAGTCCCAGCCGATAGAAGGCCCGAGCGGGACCGGGCGCGGCGCCGGAGATGCCCGACGCGCTCACCATGCGCAGGGCCGCAAGGCAGGGTCAAGACGGGAAAGGAGGCATGCGTGGCCGCACGGCTGAAAGCAGGCATGAAGGCCCTCATCGTGGCGCTGTTCGTCCTTGCCGCGGTGATCGCCCTCCTCGCCGCACGGCTCGCCGTCGGACCGATGTCGATCGCCGGACTGACCCCCCGTATCGAGGACGCGCTGGCAAGGCGGTTGCCAGGCGGGCTCGTCGGGGTCGAAAATCCGCTGCTCGTCTGGAATGCCTCGCGCCCCGGCTTCGACATCCTGCTGTCGCATGTAAGGATCGCGCGTGATCGTGCGACGTTCGCGCTCGATGGCGTCCGCATCGGTGTCGATCCCCTGTTGCGCCTGCGCCGCATCGAGATCGGGCGCCTCGAGGGCAAGGCAAGCTTGCGTCCGCCGGCGGTCACAGCAGGCATGCCGCGCAGAAACGGTGCGCTTCGTCTCCCGCCCGCAGTGACGGCGTGGATCGCCGCGCTCGTGCGTTCGGCTCCGCACCGGCTATCGGTCCGATCGGCGGTGTTGACGCTCCTCGACGGCGCCGGACAGCCCGTGCTGCGGCTCCATGAGGGGCGCATCATGGCAAGACGTGCCTCCGGCCGCCTTGCGCTCCGGACCGAGTTCGCCGCCGGGACGACGGCCGGTGTATCTCTCGCGGCAACGCTTGTACGCCACGGCGAGAAACAGGTGACGCTCAGGATGCACGGCATCGTACCGGGGGAGCTTGCGCGCGCCGGCGTCCTGCCCGCCGAATTTGCCGCAACCCGCTTGCCCCTCGACCTCGACCTGACAGCGCATGCGGCTGCGGACGGGGTCATTCTTGAGGCCGATCTTTCGCTTGATGCCGGTAGCGGATCGATCGCCTGGGCGCCTTTCTATCCCGACGCGACAGCGCTCGACGGCGGCCGCCTCGCACTCGCCTATGACGGCAGCGCCCGTCGCATCGAGGTCCGCGAGCTTGCACTCGCATTTGCCGGCAACCGCCTGCGGCTTGCCGGGCAACTCGGGCCGGAAGGTTCCGGGGAGATGGCGCTTCGCCTTTCCGGCGAATTCGGGCCGCTCGCGGTGCCGGATCTCGTTCGCTACTGGCCGCGCGGCCTCGCCCCCGGGGCGCGCGACTGGATCGCCGCCAATATCGAGACGGGGCTCATCGACCACGCGAATCTTGAGCTCGACCTTCCGTCCTGGCCCGGGCCCGACGATCCGTTTCCCGCCGATGGGCTGCGACTCGACTTCCGCTTTTCCGATCTTGTCGGCCATTATCTGCGGCCGATGCCGCCGCTCGTCGGGGCTCAGGGTCTCGGGCGCCTCACCGCAGCCGACCTGCGTCTCCGCTTCGCGAGCGGCACCATTACGGGTCTGCCCGTGGACGGATCCGAGGTGCTGCTCACGGGATTCGACGCGGCCGGAACCGATACCGGCGTCATCGACATCCGACTCGACGGTGCCCTGCCGGAAATCCTCCGCCTTATCGATTCGCCTCCGCTGGGATATGCGACGGCCTTCGGAATTGCGCCCGACAGCGTGGCCGGCAAGGCCGCGGTCGAGGCGCGCATCACGCTGCCGCTCCTCAGGGACGCGCGTCTGGCGGATGTCGATCTCGGCCTCGAGGCCGCGATCGAGGAGCTGTCGATCCCCGATCTTCTCGCCGGCCGCGGTCTCTCCGGAGGGCGGCTCCGCTTGCTGGTCGACAATGCCGGGCTCAGCGCCACCGGCCCGGCACGGATCGCCGGGATTCCCGTCGCCCTTTCCTGGCGCGAGCGCTTCGATGCCGGAGCGGGCCCCTCGAGCCGCTATCGCGTCCGCGCCGATCTGACGCCGGATGCGCTCGAGTCGCTCGGCATTCCCGCGTCCGGGATCCTTGAGGGAGTGGCCGCGCTCGACCTGCGTCTGGCCGGAAACGGCACCCGCCTTGAGGACGGCGCGCTCAATCTCGACCTCGGCAGAACCGCACTGACGGTGCCGGCACTCAACTGGGAAAAGCCTGCCGGCAGGCCGGCCGCGCTCCATGCCGCACTCGATTTTCGCGATCCGCACCGCGTCCGCGTGCACCGGCTCGGCCTCGCCTCGGGTGACGACCGGCTTGCGGGGGCATTCGAATTCGACGCCGGCACGGGCGCGCTTGTCGCCGCCGCGCTCGATCCCCTGCGGCTCGGGCAAACGTCCGGCAGGCTGCAATTCGCTCGCCGGGGGGACGGCGGCCTGCGGATCGCCTTTGCGGGCCCGACGCTCGATGCGCGCGGCCTGCTGTCGGAGGCCGACTTCCGTGCTGCGGGCAAGGGTGACCCCGTCGACGCATTGTCGCTGTCGCTTCATGCCGATCGCGTGCTGGCTCTTGGCGGCGAGGCGTTCGAGGATCTCGAACTCGTCGCCGAGCGGTCGCCCGCGCGCTGGCGCCATGCC
>RFKS01000139.1 GCA_003694205.1 Alphaproteobacteria bacterium
CGACCCCCTTCGGGTCACAGGCAAAATGATCGGCGTGGTGCCAGGCCCTGAGCGTCACCGCAAGCCCGTCCTCGAGTGCGGCCGGATAGGGATGCTCGGGGGCGAGCCGGTAACCGACCGAAAGCACGGTCGCACGCGCCGCGTTGGCAAGTGCCCGCGCGACGCCATCGTGACTGTCGAGGGAACCCGAGATGAAGCCGCCACCATGAAAATAGATGACAAGCGGTGCCGGCGCGGTGGCACCGAATCCTCGATAAAGGCGGCAGGGTACCGCGTCCGGGCCGCTGCCAATCTGTAAATCGCGACATTCCGCCACCGGCACCGCGCCAAATCCGAAGACACGCGTCACCGCTTCCTCCAGCGCGCGAATGGCGGCGACCGAGAGCCGGGCCGGATCGAAAGATGCCGTGCCGCCGGTGCCATCGTCCCCGAAGGCCCGGTGCAGCCGCCCCATGGCGAGGCCGAAGCCATGAGGGTCTCCGTGTCCTTCCCGCATCCTTATCCTTTCGACGCCATCCCGATCACCACCCGGCCCCGCTGTCATCCACCTTCCGCCAGATAGGCGAGGCGGGCAAGACCCGCCTCGATCCGGTTGCGGCGTCGGTGGATGTCAAGCGGTGCCAACAGCCGGCCGACAGCGCTTTCATACCGCCGGATCTCGCGCCAGCGGAGGTGCGTTCCCCCGTCCTCCGCCTGAAGCGTCACCACCAGATAGGCGACGGTTCTAGCGCCCATTCGCTCGAGTTCGAGCCGCCGCTCCGGCAGCACCCGTGTCCAGCGTTCCTCGATCTGCCAATGCTCGCGATCGTGCCGCATGTAGAGAAGTTGCGTCGATCCGGCGCTGCCGCTGCTGCCGGTGAGTGGCGCGATGTCGATGAGGTCGGGCTCCCAGGCGAGCCGGCCTTCACGGGTGGCTAGAAGCGCGAACACCTGCGCCGGCGGCGCTGCGATCTCGGACTCGACATCGATGCGCCAGACTTCGCGATGGAACAGGAAGGCCACCGCCGCCGCGGCAGCCGCCAGGATGAGAAGGAGCGCAACCAGGAGTCCCCGCTGCACGGACGTCCCTTGCCGCATCATGCCGCCCCTCCCTTGTTACCTGTCGCGCGCCGCAGGAGCTCCGCCTTCGAGAGCGCGAAATCGCTTGCCACCCATTCCTCCTCGAGGCGCGCGAGCGTCCGGCCCAGTTCGGGCCCCGGTTCATGGCCCGCGGCGACAAGATCGCGGCCCTTGAGCGGAAAGCGGGGCGGTTTGAGATCGGCCAGGGTCGCCATCGCCGCCTGCAATTCCGGTAGCCGCGCCGGATCGGCGCCAAGAATCAGTCGGTCGGCGGTCGTTTCACATCCGAAACGATAGGCGGCAGCACGCAGCGCGCACGCATCGGCACGCGGCGCTTCTCCGGCCATGGCGGCAAGCCGCCGCCGCTCCCGGTTGGACAGGCGGAGCCGCCCTCCGACACGCTCGAGCCTTCGGGAATCCCGTCCCAAAAGCGCGGCCAGCCGGCGCAAGGGATCAACGCGGGCGAGCGCGGTATCAATCCCGACAAGGCGACGCAGGGCATCGAGGCTCCGCGCTTCGGGCAGCACCATGTCGAGAATTCCCGCCTCTTGCATCGCCTCGAGGGCGGGGACCGGATCGGGTGCCGCGAGCAACTTGAGCAATTCGTCGCGCACGCGCTCGATCGAGAGCTGATCGAGGCGATGACGCTCGCCGATGCACGCCGCCAAGCCCCCGGCATCGAGCGCACCGCGTCCGAAATGGGCGTGAAAGCGGAAAAAGCGCAGGATGCGCAAGGCGTCCTCGATGATCCGCTCACGCGGATCGCCGATGAACCGCACGCGCCCCGCCTCAAGGTCGGCGACACCCCCGAAATAATCGTAAAGCTGACCCTCGGCATCGGCATAAAGGGCGTTGATCGTGAAATCGCGCCGCGCCGCATCGGCGTTCCAGTCATCGGTGAAGGCGACACGGGCGCGGCGGCCGAAGGTCTCGACATCACGCCGCAAGGTGGTCACCTCGAACGGCCGATGGTCGCTGACAAGGGTCACCGTACCATGGTCGATGCCGGTCGGAATCGCTTTCAGCCCGGCGGCCGCGGCACGACGCATCACCTCATCAGGCGTGAGCGGGGTCGCGATGTCGATGTCCGTCACCGGCCGTCCGACGAGACTGTCGCGGACGGCGCCACCGACGAAGCGCAGATTGCCCGGGCCGAGTGCAGCCACCACGGCCTCCGTCTCCGGTGCTGTGAGCCAGGGCGCCTCAAGGCGGCGGCGCGTCGTCATTGTCCGTCTTCTTCTCGAAATGGCCCGATTCGATACCGCCATCGCCCGCCCTCGCGGGCACATAGGGTCCCTCGGGCCGGGCCGCCTCGCCGAACAGGCCATAGACGATGAAGCCGACGACCGTGACGACAATGAGGGCGAGCCCGGTCGCGGTGATCCGGCGCGCCACGCGGGGCGGGATGCGGCCGTCTCCGAGTGCCGTGCGCCGCATCACCCAGAGCCAGATGGCAAACAGGACGAAGGGCGCGAGAAAGAGCAAAAGCCTTGCCAGCACGCCGCTCATCTCGCCAACTCCCTTTCTCCTGCGGCGCCCAGAACCTCCGCCAGGTTGACCAGCATGTGCGCGGTCGCGCCCCAGATATAATGGTCCTTGTAGGGAATGGCATAGAATTGTCGCCGCACGCCATGCCGGACCCCGCTTGCGACCTGACGATTGCGCGGATTGAGCACAAAGTCGAGCGGCACCTCGAGGATCGCGGCCACCTCCGCCGGATCGGGCACGAGCGTCAACGGCGGCCGCACGAGCCCGACCACGGGATCGATGCGGTAGCCGGTAACCGTGACATAGGGATCGAGATGGCCGACGATCTCGATCGCCTCCCGCGCCAGCGCGATTTCCTCCGCCGCTTCGCGCAAGGCGGTGTCCACGGGATCGCGATCGCCGGGCTCGACGCTGCCGCCCGGAAAGCTGATTTGTCCCGGATGCTCGGGCAGCCGGTCGTCCCGCCGGGTCAGGAGCACCGTCGGCTCCGGATGGAGGACGATCGGCACGAGAACCGCCGCCGGCCGCAAGCCTGTCGCGGCGGCAGGCGGAGGAGCGGTGCGATCGAGATCATGGTCGCTGCGCAGGGCACGCCGCGGCGCATTGCGGAAACAGGCGCAGATCCTCTCACGCATCGCTCAGTCCCCCTCCTCCATGCGACCAAGGGGAAAGAACGTGCCCGCGCTCCACACGCCGAGGAGACCCGCATCGCCCACAGCCGGCACCGCGAGATCGACGAGCTCGTAGAAGACCGGCCGCGCGATCCGGGCCACGAGGCCGTCGCGCACATGAACGGAGGGTGCTGGCGCAGCGGTCCGTTCATCCGCCCCGACCTCGATCGCGTGATCCCGGTCGACAATGAGCCTCTCGTCGGTCTGCAGCCGCAGGACGAGCGTTTGTGCTTCGCCCGCACCGACGCGCTCGAGTTCGACCGCCAGATAGGGACAATCATCAACGGTGATCCGGAGCTTCTCGACCGGGGTCACAAGAAAGTGGTCCGTGCCCTCGCGGCGCAGGACCGAGGCGAACAGCCGCACGAGCTCGGGACGATCGATAACCGAGCCACGATAGTACCAGCGCCCGTCGCGGGCGATGCGGATATCGATCTCGCCGCAATGGGCGGGCGAGAAGCTTTCCACCGGCGGTAGGCGTCGCGCCGCGATCTCCGCCCGGACGGCAGCAAGACGATCTCCATGCTCCTCCACAAAGCGCGGCGATGTCCGATCATGCGGTGGCGGAGGTGAAACCATGGTTGCGTCTTTCGCGCGGGCGGCAGGGGCATATATAGTGGTTCATATATAGCGAGCCGCACCGCATACCCAAGCGGGCAATCCCCGTGACGGCAGCGTTTCCGATGAAAGGAACTCCATCCGATGAACGAGCAAGTCCGTGAGCTGCCCGACGGAGAGCCGGACCTCCAGGACGAGGCCCTCCTCGCCGAGGCCGACGCTGCGGTCGAGACGATGGCCCGCGTGCGGGCCGAGATCGGCAAGCGCATCTTCGGCCAGGACCGGGTGGTCGAGGAAACCCTCGTCACGCTTCTCTCGGGCGGGCACGCGCTGCTTGTCGGGGTGCCGGGCCTCGCCAAGACTCTGCTCGTCGAGACGCTCGGCACCGTCTTCGGCCTGACCGAGAAGCGGGTCCAGTTCACGCCGGATCTGTTGCCGGCGGACATCCTCGGCAGCGAGGTCCTTGACGAGGATGCCGAGGGCCGACGCGAATTCCGCTTCATTCCGGGTCCGGTCTTCAGCCAGCTTCTGATGGCCGACGAGATCAATCGTGCGAGCCCGCGGACGCAGAGCGCGCTTCTCCAGGCGATGCAGGAGCGCGAGGTCTCGATTGCCGGCACGCGGCATCCGTTGCCCGAGCCGTTTCACGTTCTCGCCACCCAGAATCCGATCGAACAGGAGGGTACCTATCCGCTGCCCGAAGCCCAGCTCGACCGCTTCTTCATGCAGATCAATGTCGACTATCCCGATCGCGATGCGGAACGGGAGATCCTGCTGCGCACTACGGGTGCCGAGGAGATTGCCACCCGACAGATCATGAGCGGTGCCGCCCTGCACGGACTGCAGCAGCTGGTGCGCCGCCTGCCCGTCGGCGAGTCGGTGGTCGAGGCCATCCTGACCCTGGTGCGCAGCGCCCGCCCGGGCGACAAGAATCCGGAAATCGTCTGGGGCCCGGGCCCGCGCGCGGCACAGGCTCTGATGTTGGGCGTACGTGCAAGGGCGCTGCTCGACGGGCGATTCGTGCCATCGGTCGAGGATGTGATCGCGCTGGCGGCCCCGGTCATGCGCCATCGCATGGCACTCGGCTTTGCGGCCCGCGCCGATGGCCTCGAGGTGGACATGGTGATCGACCGGCTGTGCAGGGATCTCTAGGCTTGTTTCCCGAACTTGTCCGAGCGGGCGGCCGGCGCCGACCGAAATCCGCCGACACCGACCGGGTACCGATCGAGGTGCTGTGGCTGCGCGCACAGGCCGTCGCGGCGGCGCTGCCGGCCTTCTCGGTCCGCTCGGCCAAGCGCCTGCGGCAAGCCGCCCGCGGCACGCACCCGCGGCGGCGCGCCGGCCCCGGCGATAGCTTTTGGCAGTTCCGTCCCTATATGACGGGCGAGCCCGCGGGTCTTGTCGACTGGCGCCGGTCGGCCCGATCGGAAACGCTCTATGTCCGGCAAAGGGAATGGGAGACAGCGCAAACGGTGTGGTTCTGGGTCGACGGCTCGCCGTCGATGCAGTTCCGCTCGCGGCGCGATCAGGACAGCAAGGCGGATCGTGCCGCGCTGCTCGCGCTCGCCGCGGCAAGACTTGTGGTTGCCGCCGGCGAGAAGGTGGCGCTCTACGGGACGCACAGCCACGCCGCGGGCGGCAGTTACGGCCTGTCGCGGCTGGTCGAGGCCATCGATCGCATGCGCCACCACGATAGTCCGCCAATTCCCGAACCGCACGACCTGCCGCGCCATGCGCAGCTCGTCCTCATCGGCGACTTTCTCGGAGAGAGTGCGCAGGTGGACGAGGCCCTGCGCCACCTCGTCTCCCTCGATGTCGCCGGGCATCTGCTGCAGATCCTTGACCCCGTCGAGGAGGACTTTCCCTTTCGCGGTCGCATTTCCTTCGAATCGCCGGAGACCGGCGAGCGCATTCTTCTCGACCGTGCCGAGGCGCTTGCGTCCGGTTACGGGCACCGCATCCGGGGGTGGACGGCACATCTCGGCGAGATGTGCCGGCGCAGCGGCTGGACGCATTCCGTCCACCGCAGCGATCGCTCGCCAGCGACTGCGCTGCTCGCCCTACTTTCGCTGACCGGTCAGTCCCTGTGATGCTGTCGCTTGGTGCCATCGGCTTTCTGCACCCCCTCATTCTCCTGGGGCTTCTTGCCCTGCCGGCGCTCTGGCTGCTGCTGCGCGCGCTGCCGCCGCAGCCGCGTCACCAGCCCTTTCCGCCACTGCTCCTGCTGCGTCGGCTCGCACGGAGCACACCGCCGCCACAGGCGACGCCGTTGTGGCTCATTCTCCTGCGGCTTGTGCTGGCGGCGCTCGTGTTTCTCGCGCTCGCGGGCCCGGTCTACAATCCGGGCCCCTCGGCGGAACGCGACGGCCCCCTTCTCATCGTCGTCGACAATGGCTGGGAGGCTGCTTCAGGATGGGACCGCCGACGCGCCTTCCTCGAG
>RFKS01000140.1 GCA_003694205.1 Alphaproteobacteria bacterium
CTGATCGAGGACACGCGCGAGCTCCAATGCACGGCGTCCGATTTCGTGGCGCTGCGCACCAAGCCCGGCGTCGTCAGCTTGGCCGACCTGGTGCGGAGCACGATGCGCCTCCGGCCCGACCGGATCATCGTCGGCGAAGTACGGGGCGCCGAGGCCTTGGACATGCTCAAGGCCTGGAACACCGGGCATCCCGGCGGCATCACGACGCTGCACGCCAACTCGGCCCACGCCGCTCTCTACCGGCTCGAGCAGCTCATCCAGGAATCCGTCGTCACCGTTCCCCGGTCGCTGATCGCCCAGGCGATCGACGTCGTCGTCTTTATCCGCGGGCGTGGTGAAGGGCGGCGTATCGAGACCATCGCCGAGGTCGCGGGGCTGCGCGACGGCGACTACCAGCTCACCACCCAGTCTCATTTGCAACTCCGCCCCGTCTAGAAAGGAGCCGGCATGCGCAAACACGTCCCACTGATCTCCGCATTGATCATCCTGCTGGCCTGGTCCGGCGCCGCCCACGCGGCCGGGTCCAACATGCCCTGGGAGGCGCCGCTGACGGCGATCCTCGAATCGATCGAAGGGCCGGTCGCCAGGATCATCGCCGTCATCATCATCATCATCACCGGTCTGTCGCTTGCGTTCGGCGACACTTCGGGCGGCTTCCGCCGGTTGATCCAGATCGTCTTCGGGATCTCCATCGCCTTCGCCGCGACCTCGTTCTTCCTGTCGTTCTTCACCTTCAGCGGTGGTGCGGTGATCTGATGAGCCAGCTCGAGGGATACGAGGTGCCGCTGCACCGCTCCTTGACCGAGCCGATCCTGCTCGGCGGCGCCCCGCGCACCGTCGCGATCGCCAACGGCACGCTGGCCGCGGCCATCGGCATCGGCCTGCAGCTCTGGCTCGCCGGTCTCGTCGTCTGGCTGCTCGGGCACGTCGCCGCCGTCTACGCCGCCAAGCGCGACCCGCAGTTCATGACGGTGCTCACGCGGCACCTCAAGCACAAGGCCTTCCTCGCATGCTGAACCTGGCCGAATACCGCAAGCGTCCCGCCGCCCTCGCGGATTACCTGCCCTGGGCGGCGCTCGTGGCGCCGGGCGTTGTGCTCAACAAGGACGGCAGCTTTCAGCGCTCGGCGCGGTTCCGCGGCCCCGACCTGGAAAGCTCAACCGAGGCCGAGCTCGTCGGCACCTGTGCCCGGCTCAACAACGTGCTGCGCCGTTTCGGCTCCGGCTGGGCGCTCTTCTTCGAGGCCGAGCGCCACGAGGCGCATGACTATCCGGCCTCCGCTTGGCCCGATGCGGTCTCCTGGCTGATCGACCAGGAGCGGCGGGCGATGTTCGAACAAGAAGGCTCCCACTTCGAAAGCTCCACCTACCTGACCTTCGTCTACTTGCCGCCGGAAGACCGCGTAAGCCGGACCGAGCGGGCCCTGCTCGAGACCACCGACGGCAAGCGCGGCATCGACTACCGCGATTACCTGGAGAGCTTCATCGCCCAGACCGACCGTGCGCTCGACCTTCTCGCCGACCTCATGCCCCTGGTCGCCGCCCTCGATGACGACGAGACTCTCACCTACCTGCACGGCGCGATCTCGACCAAGCGCCACCCGGTCACCGTTCCCGAGATCCCAGCCTACCTCGATGGCGTCCTGGTCGACAGTCCTCTTACCGGCGGCCTCGAGCCCATGCTGGGCGACCGGCACCTGCGCACGATCACCGTGATGGGATTCCCCAATGCGACGACGCCCGGGCTCCTCGACGATCTCAACCACCTGGGGCTGGAGTACCGCTGGGTGACGCGCTTCCTTCCCATGGACAAGCCGGCCGCCATGCGCGCCCTCACCAGGTACCGCAGACAGTGGTTCGCCAAACGCAAGAGCATCGCCGCGATTGTGCGCGAGGTCATGTACAACCAGGAAACGGCGCTGGTCGACTCCGATGCGGACAACAAGGCGCTCGACGCCGACGCGGCCCTTCAGGAGCTCGGCGCCGACTACGTTTCCTTCGGTCATTTCACGGCCACGGTGTCGCTGTGGGACCGCGACCGCGCCCGGGTCGATGAAAAAGTCAGGGCAGTCGAGCGGATCATCAACGGCCGCGGCTTTGTCACCATCCGCGAGACGGTCAATGCTCTCGAAGCCTGGCTCGGATCACTGCCCGGCCACTGCTACGCCAACATCCGCCAGCCCATCGTTAGCTCGCTCAACGTCGCCCACATGATCCCGCTGAGCGCCGTGTGGGCAGGTCCGGCTTGGAACGACCATCTTGACGGTCCGCCGCTGATCTATGCCAAGACCAACGGCAACACGCCGTTCCGCCTGACGACCCATGTCGGCGACGTCGGGCATCAGCTCATCGTTGGCCCGACCGGGGCCGGCAAGTCCGTGCTCCTCTCGCTGATGGCCTTGCAGTTCCGCCGCTACGCGCACGCCCAGGTCTATGTCTTCGACAAGGGGCGTTCGGCACGGGCTGCCATTCTTGGCATGGGCGGCGATTTCTTCGCGCTCGGCGAGGACGAGGCGCTCGCCTTCCAGCCGCTTGCCCGCATCGATGACGACCACGTTCGCAGCTGGGCGGCGGAGTGGATTGCCGGGTTGCTTGCCCACGAGAACGTCCCCGTCATCCCGGAGGTGAAGGAGGCGCTCTGGTCGGCGCTCACCAACCTCAGTACGGCACCGCTCCAAGAACGCACCATTACCGGCCTGTCGGTTGTCCTGCAGAGCAACGCCCTCAAGCAGGCGCTCCAGCCCTATACCCTCGACGGTCCCTTCGGGCGCTTGCTCGACGCGGACGAGGATCGCCTAGAGCTAGGCACCGTGCAGTGCTTCGAGATGGAGGAGCTCATGCACGAAGCAGCGGTCGTGCTGCCCGTCCTGACCTACCTCTTCCATCGGCTCGAAGAACGCTTCGATGGCCGTCCCACGCTTCTGATCCTCGACGAGGCCTGGGTCTTCCTCGACAATCCCGCCTTCGCCGGCCGCATCCGCGAATGGCTGAAGACACTCCGCAAGCGGAACGTCGCGGTCGTCTTCGCCACGCAGTCCTTGAGCGATATTGTCGACAGCTCGATCGCGCCGGCGATCATCGAGTCCTGCCCTTCCCGGATGTTCCTTCCCAACGACCGGGCCATCGAACCCCAGGAACGCAGGATCTACGAGCAGTTCGGACTGAACGGCCGCCAAGTCGAGATCATCGCGCGGGCCACGGCCAAGCGCGACTACTACTACCAGTCCCGTCCGGGCAACCGCCTGTTCGAGCTCGGACTCGGGCCGGCGGCGCTCGCCTTCTGTGGCGCCTCGTCGAAGCAGGACCAGGCGCTTCTCGACCGCGTCCTCGCCGAACACGGCTGCGATGATTTCCCCACGCAGTACCTCAAAGAAAGGAGTCTCGAATGGGCAGCAGACTTGCTCGACAGCTTTGCCGCCTAGCTGTCTTAGTCCTCCTGGGCACTTCCGGTTTCGCTGCGGCCACGGCTCGCGCAGCGGACACCTGGCCTTGGTGCTATGGCGGAGGCGACCGCGACAATTGCCCGCCGCTCTACCTCAATGTCACGACGGCGCAGGGC
>RFKS01000141.1 GCA_003694205.1 Alphaproteobacteria bacterium
GCCGAGACCTTGCTTCACATGGCGGCACGGATCGAGCATGTGACGCGGGTAATCCGTCCGGCACTGGCCGCCGGACGCTGGGTCATCTGCGACCGATTCGTCGATTCGACCCGGGTCTATCAGGGCATGCTGCAGGGCGTCGGCGAGGCACGAGTGATGGATTTGCACGCTATCGCGCTTGACGGCTTTCTGCCGCATCGCACGCTCGTCCTCGATCTGCCGGCCGACACCGGGCTCGCGCGTGCGGTCGGCAGGAGCGGGGCCGAAACGCGCTATGAATCCATGGGTGAGGATTTCCACCGCCGGGTGGGGGAGGCGTTCCGCAACCTGGCCACTGCGGAACCCGAACGCTGCCGCCTCATCGACGCCTCCGGCGACCCGGACGCGGTGGCGGAGCGCATTTGGCAGGCCGTGCGCGACCTCGTTCCTGATGCCGGCCGGGGCGGCTGATCATGGGCCGGGAGCCGACCATCCCCGAACCGCCGCACCCGCGCATGACGCCGCATCTCGAGGGGCACGAGGCGGCGGAAAGGACCCTGCTCGCAGCGCTGGATGGCGGCCGGCTGCATCATGCCTGGCTCTTCACCGGCCCGCGCGGCATCGGCAAGGCGACGCTCGCCTACCGCTTTGCACGCCACCTGCTGGCGACAGGCGGCGAGGCAGGGGACAGCCTGTTTGGCACCGCGGCGCTCGCGCGCGAGAACCTCGAGCTGGCCGTCGATCATCCGGTCTTCCAGCGGGTTGCTGCCGGCAGCGAGAGCAATCTCTTTGTGCTCGAGCGCGGCCTTGATCCCAGACGCGGGACGATGCGCGGCGAGATCGTCGTCGATGATGTGCGCGCGCTCGGCCGCTTCTTCGCCCATACCGCGGCCGGGGAGGGGTGGCGGGTCGCGATCGTCGACAGCGCGGATGAGATGAACCGCAGTGCGGCCAATGCCTTGCTCAAAATTCTTGAAGAACCTCCTGAGAAGGGGATTCTCCTTCTTGTGAGCCATACCCCGGGGCGCCTCTTGCCCACGATCCGCTCGCGCTGCCGGCGCCTTGCGCTGCATCCGCTCGCCGATGAGACGGTGGCGGGCATCCTCGCGCTTCACGGCATCGATCTTCCCGCCGAGGACCTGTCGATGCTGGTGACGCTCGCTCGCGGTGCGCCGGGGCGGGCGATACGGCTTGCCACCGCGGACGGACTTGCGCTCTATCGCGAGATCCTGCACCTCCTCGGAGGCCTGCCGCGCCTTGATCGTGTCGCCGTTCACCGGTTGGCCGGCGAGCTTGCGGGCAAGGCTGCCGAGGAGCGCTATCGCGTCTTCGTCGATCTCTTTCTCGACTGCATCGCGCGCTTGATCCGGGGCGCCGCCCTTGGTGGCGGTGGCGCCCAACCCGCTGCCGAGGCGAGGCTCGCGGCGCGCCTTGCCACCGTGCAGCCGCTTGATCGCTGGGTGGAGCTGTGGGAAAAGATGGGCCGCCTCGTGTCCCGGGCCGAGGCCGTGCATCTCGATCGCAAGCAGGTTGTGCTCAGCCTCTTTGGCGAACTCGAGAGCGCCGCCACCGGCCGTCTCGCGGTCTGATGCGCCGCACAATCAGTCAGGTAGGTCATGCCCACGCCCAAGCGCTACTATGTCACGACGCCAATCTACTATGTGAACGACGTGCCGCATATCGGGCACGCCTACACGACCCTTGCCTGTGACGTGCTGGCGCGCTTCAAGCGGCTCGACGGCTATCAGGTGATGTTCCTCACCGGGACCGACGAGCACGGGCAGAAGGTCGAGAAATCGGCCGCCGCCGCCGGTCTTGCGCCGCAGGCGTTTTGCGACCGCGTGTCGGGGCGCTTTCGTGCGCTCCTCGAGACAATGCATTTCTCGGCCGATCGCTTCATCCGTACCACCGAGCCGGACCACATCCGCTCGGCGCAGGAGCTGTGGCGCCGCATCGAGGCCAACGGCCACATCTATGAAGGCAGCTATGCCGGCTGGTATTCGGTGCGCGACGAGGCCTTCTACAGCGAATCCGAACTCGTTGAGGGGGAGGGGGGGCAGAAATGCGCCCCCACCGGTGCACCGGTCGAATGGGTCGAGGAACCGAGTTTCTTCTTCCGGCTGTCCGACTGGCAGCAACCATTGCTCGATTTCTACGCTCGGCATCCGGATTTCGTCTTGCCGCAGGCCCGCATGAACGAGGTCAAGAGTTTCGTCGCTGGCGGGCTCAGGGATCTTTCGATTTCGCGCACGAGCTTTCGCTGGGGCGTGCCGGTGCCCGACCATCCGGGCCACATCATGTATGTGTGGATCGATGCGCTCACCAACTACATCACCGGGGTCGGCTTTCCCGACACGGCGAGCGATGCCTTCCGCACCTTCTGGCCGGCCGACGTGCACATGGTGGGCAAGGACATCCTGCGCTTTCATGCCGTCTACTGGCCAGCCTTTCTGATGGCCGCGGGGCTCGAGCCGCCGCGGCGCGTGTTTGCCCATGGCTGGTGGACAAACGAGGGGCAGAAGATCTCGAAATCGCTCGGCAATGTCATCGATCCCTTTGCGCTCGTGGAAACCTACGGCCTCGACCCGGTGCGCTATTTCCTCATGCGCGAGGTGCCCTTTGGCCAGGATGGGGACTTTTCGCGCGCCGCATTCATCACCCGGGCCAATGCCGATCTGGCCAATGATTTCGGCAATCTGGCGCAGCGCACGCTGTCGATGATCGCGAAGAATTGTGGCGGCCAGGTGCCCAAGCCCGGCGCTCTGCAGGAGGAGGATCAGGCCCTTCTCGACGGTATCGACGCGACGCTCGCACGGATGCGCGCCCATTTCGACGTGCAGGCGATCCACCTCGCCCTCGAGGCGCTGTGGAAGCAGGTCGCGGCGGCCAATGCCTATGTCGCCGCGATGGCGCCCTGGGCCTTGCGCAAGACGGATCCGGAGCGCATGGCAACCGTGCTCTATGTGGCAGCGGAAGCCGTGCGCAAGCTTGGCATTCTCGCCCAGCCGGTGACCCCTGACGCCATGACGTCACTTCTCGATCAGCTCGCCGTGCCGAAACAGGCGCGCAACTTTGCCCATCTCGGGACAAGGGGGCGGCTGGCGCCCGGCACGCCCTTGCCGCAGCCACGTGGCGTCTTCCCGCGCCTCCAGGCGCTGGAGGAGAGCGTCTGATGCTCGTCGACAGCCATTGCCACCTCACCTATGAAGGATTGCGTGAGGACATCGAGGACGTCCTTGCCCGCGCGGGGGCGGCGAATGTCGTCACGCTTGTCACCATCGCCACCCGGCTTTCGGATCACGACGCGATTGTCGCTGTCGCCGATCGCTTCGCGAATGTCTTCGCAACCGTCGGCGTTCACCCGCACGAGGCGGAGCCCGCGGCCGAGCTCAGCCCCGACACGCTTGTCGCGCGCGCCGCGCACCCGCGGGTCATCGGCATCGGCGAGAC
>RFKS01000142.1 GCA_003694205.1 Alphaproteobacteria bacterium
CCCCTGCGCAGCGCCATCGCCACCCAGGCGGGCGTCATCGACGTCATGGAGAGCTGAGCCTTGTCGCCTGGCGCACAGCCGGTCAGGCCACTGCCGGCGGCGTCGATCCTGCTCTTGCGGGACGGACGTCGCGGTCTCGAGGTCCTGACCGTGCGGCGCGGCCGTCATCTTGCCTTCGGCGGCGGCATGCTGGCCTTTCCGGGCGGGCGTGTGGATGGGTCCGACCGCTCGTGGCGCGGGGCCGGCGACGCTTTCGGGAGCCGGCGCCATGCCGACCAGGCCTTTCGTGTCGCCGCCCTGCGCGAGCTTTTCGAGGAGGCGGGCCTGCTGCTCGCCCGCGACGCCGGGCGGGCCGGGGCGCTGCCGGAGAGGGCAGTCCTGCGTCGCGCGGCGCACTGCCGCCGGCCGTTGCACCAGCGGGAGCTGTCTTTCAGGGCCTGCCTGCGCCGGCTCGGTTTGAGGCTCGACACGCAGGCGCTCGTCCCCTTCTCCCACTGGGTCACGCCGGCGATCGCGCCGAAACGCTTCGATACCCGCTTTTATCTCGCGCGCGCGCCCCGCGGCCAGGAGGCGAGCGCCGATGCGGTTGAATCCTTCGATCTCGCCTGGCGCACGCCGGTAGACATCCTCGATGCCTGGCGGCGCGGCGCGGATGCGCTGATGTTTCCCACCCGGCTCAATCTCATGAAGCTCGCGGAATCGCCTTGTGTTCGCACCGCACTCGTGCGCGCCAGGCGATCGCCGCTGCCGCGCATCGAGCCACGGCTCGCGGGGGATGGCACGCCGCGGCTGCTTATCCCGGCCAGCGCCGGCTATGGGGTCACCGAGGCCGGGCCCGGGGATCTCCACCGCATCGAGGCCGAGGCCTTGCTCGCATTCGCCGCCGCAAGGGCGGCCGGGTAATGCGGATTCTCCTTGCATTTCGCCGCCGGGGACGATAGGGGAGCGGCCATTCCACACGCGGGCCTCGGCACGAGCGACCGGCCGGTCGCTTCCGCCATCCGGTGTTCCGGGACGGTGTTCCGGAATCAGGCGCCCGCGGCGGCACGAACCGGTAAAGGAGAAAGACCATGTCGCTGCCTTCGTTCAGCATGCGCCAGCTTCTGGAAGCAGGCGTCCATTTCGGCCATCAGACCCATCGCTGGAATCCGAAGATGGCGCCGTATATCTACGGCGACCGGAACGGCATCCACATCATCGACCTGTCGAAGACGTTTCCCTGCCTGCAGCAGGCGCTCGCCACCATCCGCGGCATCGTTGCTGGCGGTGGCCGCGTGCTGTTCGTCGGTACCAAGCGCCAGGCGTCGCCGATCATTGCCGATGCGGCAAAGCGCTGTGGGCAATATTATGTCAATCACCGCTGGCTCGGCGGCATGCTCACCAACTGGCGCACCATTTCGCAGTCGATCAAGCGCCTCAAGGCGCTCGACGAGCAGCTCGCCGAGAGCGGCAGCGGCTTTACCAAGAAGGAACTGCTGCAGCTCACCCGGCAGCGTGACAAGCTCGAGCGATCGCTCGGCGGCATCCGCGAGATGGGCGGTCTTCCCGATGTCCTGTTCGTGATCGACACCAACAAGGAGAAGATCGCCATCGACGAGGCGCGCCGGCTCAACATCCCGGTCGTCGCCATCGTCGACACGAATTGCGATCCCGATCCGATCAGCTATCCGGTGCCGGGCAATGACGACGCCACCCGGGCGATCAAGCTTTACTGCGATCTGGTGGCGCTCGCCGTGCTCGACGGCATTTCCGAACAGCTTGCCGCCTCGGGTGCCGATATCGGGGCTGCGGAGCAGGTGATCGCCGAGGAGGCGGTGGCTGTCGAGGCTGACGCCGCTGGGGCGGCAACCGAGGCAAAGGCGGAAGAGGCGCCTGCCGCGGAAGAACAGGCTGCTGCCGAGGTCGAGGTGGCACAGGAAGAGGCAGCCGAAACATCGCCGGCCGAGGCCGCTGCCGCGGACGAGGCGAAGTCGGCACCTGCCGGCGAGGAGAAGGAGGGCGCCGCGAAGGCTGCTGCGGAGACGGCATCGGACAAGGCGGAGACGGAGGCCAAGCCTGCCGCGAAGAAGGCGCCGGCAAAGAAGCCGGCGGCGAAGAAGGCCGCTGCCAAGGCGGATGATTCCTCGGCGAAGACGAATGCGGAGGGCAAGAAAGGCAAGGAGGAGGCCGCGGCGGAGTGACAGCGTACCCTTCGGGGACGTAGCGGACCGCCGCGTATCGGACAGGACACAGGGACAGCAAGGACAGGACGATGGCTGAGATTACGGCATCGATGGTGAAGGAGCTGCGCACCAAGACCGGCGCGGGCATGATGGACTGCAAGAAGGCACTGGCCGAGACCGGCGGCGATCTCGAGGCCGCGGTCGACTGGCTGCGCAAGAAGGGTCTTGCCGCGGCAGCGAAGAAATCCGGCCGCGTCGCCGCGGAAGGCCTGATCGGGGTCGCCGTCGAGGGCACGAAAGGCGCCATGGTCGAAGTCAATTCCGAGACCGATTTCGTCGCCCGCAACCCGCAATTCCAGGATTTCGTGCGCACGGTTGCCGGACTCGCGCTCACCGTAGAGGGCGATACGGAGGCGCTTCTTGCTGCCGCCTATCCCGGGAGCGGACGCACGGTGGCTGACGAAAGGACGCAGCTCGTCGCCACCATCGGCGAGAATATCGGCGTGCGCCGGGCCGTCGCGATTGCGGTCAAGGAGGGGGTCGTCGGTTCCTATGTCCATGCGGCAAGCGCGGACGGGCTCGGCAAGATCGGTGTTCTCGTGGGCCTCGAATCGACGGCCGATGCAGCGGTTCTCGCGCCGCTCGCCAAGCATCTCGCCATGCATATCGCGGCCAC
>RFKS01000143.1 GCA_003694205.1 Alphaproteobacteria bacterium
CACCTGCCGAAGCAGCTCGTCACCACGGCGCGGCGGGCGGAGGAGTTCGCCCGTGGCCTTGCGACCGGCGGCACACTGTTCGAGGAGCTTGGCTTCTACTATGTGGGGCCCATCGACGGGCACAATTTCGACCACCTGCTGCCGGTTCTCGAAAATGTGCGCGACGCGCGGGAAGGTCCGATCCTCGTTCACGTCGTGACCGAGAAGGGCCGCGGACATCCCTTCGGCGAGGCGAGCGAGGAAAAGTATCACGCGGTGCCGAAATTCGATGTCGTCACCGGCGAACTCAAGAAGGGTACGCCCAAGGCGCCGAGCTACACCAAGGTGTTTGCGGACGCGCTCATCAGGGAAGCGGAGAAGGACGACAAGATCGTCGCCATCACCGCCGCCATGCCGTCGGGCACCGGGCTCAACCATTTCGCCAAGCGCTTTCCCGAGCGCATGTTCGATGTCGGCATCGCCGAGCAGCACGCGGTGACCTTTGCTGCCGGTCTCGCGACCGAGGGCATGAAGCCCTTTGCGGCCATATATTCCACCTTTCTCCAGCGTGCCTATGACCAGGTCGTGCACGATGTGGCGATCCAGAAGCTGCCGGTGCGTTTTGCCATCGACCGCGCCGGCCTCGTCGGCGCCGACGGGCAGACGCACGCCGGCTCCTTCGACATCACCTATCTCGCGACGCTGCCCAATTTCATCGTCATGGCGGCGGGCGACGAGGCCGAACTCGTGCACATGGTGGCGACGGCCGCCGCGATCGACGACCGGCCCAGCGCCTTCCGCTATCCGCGCGGCGAGGGAATGGGCGTGCCCCTGCCCGAGACGGGCGTGCCGCTCGAAATCGGCAAGGGTCGCATCATGAAGGAGGGCTCGCGCGTCGCCATTGTCTCGCTCGGCGGACGGCTTGGAGAGGCCATGCGCGCGGCCGAGGAGCTCGACCGGCGCGGCCTGCCGACGACAGTTGCCGATGCCCGCTTTGCCAAGCCGCTCGATCAGGCGCTGATCCGCGATCTTGCAGCCAATCACGAGGTGATCGTCACCATCGAGGAGGGCTCGATCGGCGGCTTCGGGGCCCATGTGCTCGATTTCATGGCTGGCGAGGGCCTGCTCGACCGTGGCCATCTCAAGCTGCGCACGATGAAGCTGCCCGATCTCTTCCTCGATCAGGACAGCCCGGCGAAGCAGTACGAGACGGCGCGGCTGACGGCGCCCTATATCGTCGAGACGGCGCTCCGCGCGCTCGGGCGCAATGACGTCGAGGCAATCCAGATCGCCTCGGCCTGAGGCGACAGCGGGGAGACGGCCGCATGCCCGCGGACAGGATGCGGGCGGATCAGGCATTGGTGGCGCGCGGTCTTGCGCCTTCACGGACGCGGGCGCAGGCGCTGATCCTCGCCGGGCTCGTCTTTAGCGGTGAGCGGCGGATCGAGAAGGCCGGCGAGCACATTGCGGCCGATCAGCCGCTCGAGGTCCGCGGCAGCGATCATCCCTGGGTCTCGCGCGGCGGCCTGAAGCTCGTGCATGCGCTCGATCATTTCGCGATCGATGTGGCCGGCGCCGTGGCAATTGATGTCGGCGCCTCGACGGGTGGCTTCACGGACGTCCTGCTCAGCCACGGTGCAGCGCGCGTCTATGCCGTCGATGTCGGCCACGGGCAGCTCGCCTGGCGGCTGCGCCAGGATCCGCGCGTGATCGTCCTCGAGCGCACGAATGCCCGTTATCTGAGGAAGCGCGAGGTCCCCGAGCCGGTCGACATCGTGGTCTGCGATGCGAGCTTCATCGGTCTCAGGACGATCCTGCCGGCACCGCTTGCGCTGACCCGCCCGGGTGCGCACCTCATAGCGCTCATCAAGCCGCAATTCGAGGTCGGCAAGGGGGCGGTCGGATCGGGCGGTGTGGTGCGTGACCCGGCGCTCCACGAAGAGGTCTGCGCCCGCATCACGGCGTGGATCGGAGCGCTGCCCGGCTGGCGCGGCCTCGGCATCGAGCCGAGCCCGATCCTGGGCCCCAAGGGCAACCGCGAATTTCTCATCGCCGCGGTGCGCGATGCCCGCTGAGCGCCTCGTGGTCCGCATCGCCCGCCTAGGAGCGCAGGGCGACGGTGTCGCCGAGACCGCCGAGGGGCCGCTCTATGTCCCCTTCACCGTCCCCGGTGATGTCGTCGAGATCGCGCGCGAGACCGGTCGCCGGGGCGCCGCGAGCCGGCGCGCCCGGCTCCTCGCGGTGATGGAGCCCGGCCGCGGCCGGCAGACACCGCCGTGCCCACATTTTGCGACCTGCGGCGGCTGCGCGCTGCAGCACCTTGGCGCGGCACTCTATGAGGACTGGGCACGGGAGAGAATCCGCACCGCGCTCGGGCATCACGGCTTCGACACGGTCCCGATTGCGGCGCCCTTCATCGAGCAGCCGCAGAGCCGCCGTCGCCTTGTCCTGAAAGCGCAGGTGACGGGGTCTCGCGTCCTCCTCGGCTTCCGCGAGCGGCGCTCGCATCGTCTCGTCGATATCCACGAATGCCCCGTCGCGCGGCCGCCGCTCGTCGCCCTCTTCGACCCGTTGCGCGATCTTCTTCCGCACCTCCTGCCCCCACGCGCCATGGCAGAGATCAACCTCACCGAAACCGCCACCGGCATCGACTGCGTGATCGCCGCCGAGGCGCCGCTCGGGCTTGCATGTCGCGAAGCGCTCGCGGCGTTCGCCGTCGAATGGGATCTTGCCGCCATTCACTGGTCGGAGCAGGGCGCGCTTGAGACCGTCGTCACGCGGCGGCCGCCGATGATGGACTTCGACGGGATCGCCGTGCCGCTGCCGCCGGGTGCCTTCGTTCAGGCAACGGCCGGCGGCGAGGCGGCGCTCCGGGCGGCCGTCGTCGAATGGACCGCGGGGGCGGAGCGGATCGCGGATCTCTTTTCCGGCATCGGCACCTTTGCGCTGCCCCTTGCCCGTGGCGCTGCGGTGCATGCGGTGGAGGGGGCGAGGGCCCTGCTCGAGGCGCTCGACGCCGGTGCACGCGGGGCGCAGGGGCTCCGGCGGGTGAGTGTCGAGCATCGCGATCTCTTCCGTCGCCCGCTCTTGCCGCACGAACTCGCCGCCTTCGACGCGGTGGTCTTCGATCCCCCGCGTGCCGGCGCGATGGCGCAGGCTCAAGCGCTGGCGCAGTCGCGCGTACCAGGCGTGATCGCGGTCTCCTGCAATCCCAACACCTTCGCCCGCGATGCCCGCATCCTCGTCGACGGCGGTTACAGGCTCTCCGCGATCAGGCCGGTCGATCAGTTCCTGTGGTCGGGGCAGATGGAGCTTGCGGCCCACTTTCATCGCTGATCAGCACATTCGCCTGCGCGCGCGCATCGACATGGAGCGTGAAGATGTCGGGCCGGCTGTAATGGCCGGCGGCGTCGAGCGTCATGCGCTCTTCCGCCAGGCGATCGAGATCGAGCGTTGCGCGGACCGTCTCCGCGCGATCATGGACCGGGTCGGCGACATAGCTGCCATCGGGCGCGATGACCGCGCTGCCGCCACGTTGCAGGAGCCGATCGTCGGGCCCGGGAATGGCCTCGAGCAGTGCGCGCGCTTCCGGCTCCTCGCCAGCGAGCGAAGCGAGTCCATCGAGCACGTCGCCCTTGCTCAGGACCGTGCCCGAGGCGGCGACAAAGCAGCGGCCCTCGAAGGCGTAGTGGCGGCTTGCCACCTGATGCATCTCCTTGACCGTCGGCCATTGCGCGATGTGGATGGCTTCGCCCTTGTCGTGCATGGCGGCACGCAGCAGCGGCATCCAGTGCTCCCAGCAGATGAGACCGCCCAGCGTGCCGAATGGTGTCGTGAGTGTCGCCAGCGTCGAGCCGTCGCCCATGCCCCAGACGAGGCGCTCGGTATAGGTGGGCACGAGCTTGCGGTGCCAGGCGGCGCTGCCGTCGGGTGCGAAAAAGAACATCGTGTTGTAAAGGCTGCCGCCGCGACACTCGTGCGCGCCGATGACGAGGTAGAGCTTCGCCTTCGCCGCGGCATCGGTGAGCCGCGCAAGCGTCGTGTCGCCGATGGCGACGGCATTCCCGCTGAGGATGCGGTAGAGCGCCTTCGCCCCGGGATGGTCCCAGAGGGCGGCTTCGGGCGCCTCGTCGATCCACACCGGGTAGCCGGGCAGCCAGGTTTCGGGAAAGACGAGGATGTCGGTCTCGCCCGCCGCTTGCGCGATCAGCCCGAGCGCCCGCTCGAGCGAGGCGCCGAGATTGAGAAAGACGGGGGGCGTCTGAACGAGGGCGATGCGGGCGGGTCGGGCGGTCATCGACAGGGCTCCGGTGGTCGGCTTCGGTGTCCTGGTCTTAGACGACTTCGCCGATCCCGGAAAGCGTCCCTGCGGTCAGCCGAAGCGGCCGGTGATATAGTCCTCGGTCTCGCGGCAGGCCGGGTTGGTGAAGATGGTGTTGGTCTCGTCGAATTCGACGAGCTTGCCCATATAGAGAAAGCCGCAATAGTCCGAGACCCGCGCCGCCTGCTGCATGTTGTGCGTGACGATGGCGATCGTGTAGTCCGACTTGAGCTCGTAGACGAGCTCCTCGATCTTCAGAGTCGAGATCGGATCGAGCGCCGAGGCCGGCTCGTCGAGGAGCAGCACCTCCGGCTTTGTGGCAATGGCGCGGGCGATACACAAGCGCTGCTGCTGGCCGCCCGAGAGCGCGTTGCCGCTGCGCCGGAGCACGTCCTTCACCTCGTCCCAGAGCGCTGCCTTGCGGAGCGCCCATTCGACGCGCTCGTCCATCTCGGCGCGGCTGAGGCGCTCGTGCAGGCGCACGCCGAAGGCGATATTGTCGTAAATGCTCATGGGAAATGGGGTCGGCTTCTGGAAGACCATGCCAACCTTCGCCCGCAGCGCGTTCAGATCCTCCCCGCGATCAAGGATATTGCGGCCGTCGAGCAGCACCTCGCCTTCGGCACGCTGGCCCGGATAGAGGTCGTAGATGCGGTTGAAGCAGCGCAGAAGAGTCGACTTGCCGCAGCCCGATGGCCCGATGAAAGCGGTGACCTGACGGTCGGGCACGATGAGGCTGATACCGTGCAGGGCCTGGAAGCTGCCATAGAAGAAATCGAGCCCACGGACCTCGATGCGCGGCGTCGCCGCGGGGCCTGCCGGCGACCCGCTGCTGCCGCCGCTCCCGCTCTCGGGCGCCGCCCGGTTCCGTTGCGTCATGATCGGCGTGTCCACTTTGCTCACTTGCTGGTCCTCAGGAACAGGCGGGTCAGGATATTGAGCCCCAGAACGGCCAGCGTGATCAAGAGTGCGCCGGCCCAGGCAAGGTCGTGCCAGTCCTCGTACGGCCCCATGGCGAAATTGAAGATCATCACCGGCAGGTTCGCCATCGGCTGCGCCATGTCGGTGGTGAAGAACTGGTTGTTGAGGGCGGTGAAAAGGAGCGGGGCCGTTTCGCCGGCGATGCGCGCCACCGCGAGCAGGACCCCCGTCAGGATTCCCGACAGCGCCGCGCGGATGACGATCTGCAGCACGATCCGCCACTGCGGTGCGCCGAGCGCCGCTGCCGCCTCGCGCATCTGGTCTGGAACGAGGCGCATCATGTCCTCGCTCGTGCGCACAACGACCGGGACCACGATGATGGCGAGCGCGACTGCGCCGGCCCAGCCCGAGAAATGGCCAAGCGAGACCACCATGATCTCGTAGACGAAGACGCCGATGACGATCGAGGGGGCGCTGAGCAGGATGTCGTTGATGAAGCGGACCGCCTTCGACAGCCAGGCATGGCGCCCGAACTCGGCGAGATAGGTGCCCGTCAAGATGCCGAGCGGTGCCCCGATGAGCACGCCGAAGCCGGTAAGGAGCAGGCTGCCGACGATGGCGTTGCGCAGGCCGCCGCCTTCGTCGCCCGGCCCCGGCGTGTCCTCGACGAAAAGGGCGAGATCGATATGCGAGATGCCGCGGGCGACGAGCGTCCACAGGAGCCAGACGAGAAAGAAGAGGCCGAACAGCGTCATGACGGCGGAGATCATGAGGTTGAAGCCGTTGACGAGCTTGCGACGGGTATGAATGTGCATCGCCTTCGCCTCCCTCAGGCCGGCTTCTCGCCCTGTCGCCGCTCGAGCCGCAGGAGCAGGAGCTTCGACAGCGACAGCACGATGAAGGTGATGAGGAACAGGATCAGCCCGAGCGCGATCAGCGAGGCGGTGTAGATCTCGCCATCGGCCTCGGTGAACTCGTTGGCGATCGTCGATGCGATCGAGTTTCCGGGCATAAACAACGCCGCCTGGAGCTGGTGCGAGTTGCCGATGACGAAGGTAACCGCCATGGTCTCGCCGAGCGCGCGGCCAAGCCCGAGCATGATGCCACCGACGACACCGACGCGGGTATAGGGCAGGATGACGTGCCAGATGACCTCCCAGGTCGTGCAACCGAGGCCGAAGGCGGATTCGCGAATGGTCTTCGGCGTGATCTCGAAGACGTCGCGCATCACCGAGGTGATGAACGGAATGACCATGATCGCGAGCACGACGCCGGCGGCAAAGACGCTGATGCCGATCGGGGCTCCCTGGAACAGCGGGCCAATGAGCGGCAGGTCGCCGAAAAGGCCGGTCAGGACCGGCTGGATATGGTCGGCGAAGAAGGGCGCGAACACGAACAAACCCCACATGCCATAGATGATGCTGGGGATTGCCGCGAGGAGCTCGATGGCCGTGCTCACCGGGCGCTTGAGCCAGGCCGGTGCCATCTGGGTGATGAAGATCGCAATCCCGAAGCTCACCGGCAGGCCGATGAGAAGCGCGATCGCCGATGTCGCCAGCGTTCCGGTGATCGGCGACAGGGCGCCGAACATCTCGGTCACCGGGTTCCATTCGGCGCTGGTGACGAAGCCGACGAAGCCGAATTTCTCGAGCGCCGGCCACGCGCCGTAGACGAGCATGGCGATGATCGCGCCAAGAATGAGGAGCACGACAAGGGCCGCAAGCCAGGCGGCGCCGCCAAGGAGCCGGTCTCCGCCCCCCCGGATCGCGCTCATTGCCCGCTTGTCCCTGGCATACCTGTTTCCCCTTCTGTCCCGCCACCGTCAGACACGGCCGGGGCGGACCGCGCGGGGTCCGCCCCGGTCACCTCAGGATGCGGGAGCGCGATCCTCCTACTGAGCCATGTCGTCGCGCCAGACCGCTGTGCCGTCGGGGCCATGGATCTCCCGCTTCCACGTTTCCTCGACCATCTTCACCACGCTGTCCGGCATCGCAACATAGTGAAGCTCGTCGGCCATCTCTTGCCCATGATGGAAGGCCCAGTCAAAGAATTTCAGAACCGCAGCCGTGCGCTCGGGATTCTTCGCCTCCCTGTAAACGAGCACGAAGGTCGCACCGGTGATCGGCCAGCTCTTGGCGCCGGGCTGGTCGTTGAGTAGCAGATAAAAGCCGTCGCTGTGGCTCCAGTCGGCACCGGCCGCAGCGGCCTGGAAATTCTCGGCGCTCGGGGCGACATAGTTGCCGTCGCGATTGCGCAGGCGGGCGTGGGTCATGCGGTTCTGCACGGCATAAGCATATTCGACATAGCCGATGGCACCCTTGATGCGACTGACATAAGAAGCGACGCCCTCATTGCCCTTACCGCCCACGCCGGCCGGCCAGGAGACCGCCTTCGCGGTACCGACCCGGCTCTTCCAGTCGGCGCTCACCCGGGACAGATAGTCGGTGAAGATGAAGGTGGTGCCCGATCCGTCGGAGCGGTGCACGACCGTGATTTTCCGGTCCGGCAGGTCGAGATCCGGATTGAGCGCCGCAATCCGGGCGTCGTTCCATTTGGTGATGCGACCGAGGAAGATGTCGGCGAGAATATCCGGATCGAGCCGCAGCGCCCCCGGGGCCACGCCCGGAATATTGACCACCGGCACCACACCGCCCATCACCTGCGGCCATTGCAAAAGGCCGAACCTTTCGAGCTCGGCCGGCTGGAGCGGTGCGTCGGAGGCGCCGAAATCGACCGTTCCCGCCTTGATCTGCTTGACGCCGCCGCCCGAACCGATGGACTGATAATTGAGCTGTATGCCGGTCGCCTTGTGATAGGCCGAGGCCCATTTCGAGAAGATGGGGAAGGCGAAAGTCGACCCCGCCCCATTGATGCGGTCGACCTCGGCCTGGGCCGTGCCCCACATCCCGATGGTGAGAAGTGCCGCGATTGCCGTCCGTGCCAGTCGCTTGTGCATGAGAGGGTTCCGATCCTGATTCCAAGGAGCAGTGAGGTGCATTCGCGCG
>RFKS01000144.1 GCA_003694205.1 Alphaproteobacteria bacterium
GCGAGGATCTCAGCCGGGCGTGAGGGGGGCTCACCCTCCGACCGCTTCCTCCGAAGATGCGCGCGCGGCGCCGAGCGTTTGGCGCTCGGCCTTCAAGAGCTCAGCGAGGAGGAAGGCCATCTCGAGGCTCTGGTCGGCGTTGAGCCGCGGATCGCAATGGGTGTGATAGCGCGAGGCGAGGGCCTCGTCGGTGATCGCCATCGCGCCGCCGGTGCATTCGGTCACATTCTGGCCGGTGAGCTCGAGATGGATGCCGCCGGCATAGCTGCCCTCGGCGCGGTGGATGGCGAAAAACTGTCGCACTTCCTCAAGCAGGCGGTCGAAGCGCCGGGTCTTGAGCCCGGCCGCCGTTTTCACCGTATTGCCGTGCATCGGGTCCGACGACCAGACGACGCACCGGCCTTCACGCTTCGCCGCCCGCACGAGCGGCGGCAGATGGCGCGCGATCCGCTCGGCGCCGAAACGACAGATGAGCGTCAGCCGACCAGGCTCGTTCGCAGGGTCGAGGCGGTCGATGACGCGCAGGAGCTCGTCCGGCGTCATCGACGGGCCGACCTTGACCGCGACCGGATTGGCGATGCCGCGCAGGAATTCGAGATGCGCCCCCTCGATCTGCCGCGTGCGGTCGCCGCACCACAGGAAATGCGCCGAGCCGTCGATCCACAGCCCGGTTTCGGGTTCGCGGCGGGTGAGCGCCTCCTCATAGCCGAGCAGCAGGCATTCATGGCTGGTGTAAAATTCGGTGCCCCGGAGCGCCGACATCTCGTCGGCGCCGAGACCGCAGGCGCGCATGAAGTCGAGCGCCTCGCCGATACGCCCGGCAAGGTCCTCGAAGCGCTCCGCCGCCGGTGAATGGGCGACATAATCGAGATTCCAGCGGTGCACCTCGTCGAGACCGGCATAGCCGCCGTGCGAGAGCGCGCGCAGGTGATTGAGCGTCGCCGCCGCCTGATGATAGGCGCGGACGAGGCGCTCGGGGTCGGGCGTGCGCGCATCCGCATCGAACTCGATGCCGTTGATGATGTCGCCGCGATAGCTCGGCAGGGTGACGCCGCCGCGGGTCTCGGTGGCGCTCGAGCGCGGCTTGGCGAACTGTCCCGCCATGCGGCCGACCTTCACCACCGGGCAGGCGGCGGCGAAGGTGAGCACGACCGCCATCTGCAGGATGACGCGGAAAGTGTCGCGGATGGTGTCGGGGTGGAACTCGGCGAAGCTCTCGGCACAGTCGCCGCCCTGGAGCAGAAAGGCCTTGCCCTCGGCGACGCGGGCAAGTTGCTGTCGGAGCGCCATCACCTCGCCGCCGAAGACGAGCGGCGGGCAACGCTTCAGCCTTGCCTCGACGGCGGCAAGCCGCGCCGGATCCGGATAGTCCGGAAGCTGCGCCGCCGGCCGCGCGCGCCAGCTCGATGGAGTCCAGGGATTCTGACTACTCATGACTGTTTGATCCCGTGAAACGAGGCCGTCCTTCATAACCGATCGCGGCGGCGGCGTCAGCCTCCATGCGCCGCCTCAGCGTGCCTTCTTCGCCATCAGCACGAACTCCTCGGCGCTCGTCGGGTGGATGGCGACGGTGCGGTCGAGGCCGGCCTTGGTGAGCCCGTTCTTGAGCGCCACCGCAAAGCCCTGGATGATCTCCGGCGCATCCGGCCCAAGCATGTGCATGCCGACGACGCGGTCGCTCTCGGGATCGACGAGCAGCTTTACATAGGAGCGCTCGTCGCGTCCCGCGACGACATGTTTCAGCGGCCGGAAATCGGATTCATAGACATCGACATCACCGAGCTTGTCGAGCGCCTCGTCCTCGGTCAGGCCGACGGTCGCAAGCGGCGGCGCGGAGAAGACTGCGGAGGCGACATGGCGGTGATCCGGCGCCACCGGTTCACCGCCAAAGCGGGTCAGCGCGAAGGCATGGCCCTCCTTGATCGCCACCGGGGTCAGCGCAATGCGGTCGGTGACATCCCCGACGGCCCAGATATTGGGCACATTGGTGCGCGAATAGTCGTCGACGCAAATCGCTCCCGAGGGGTCGAGCTCGACCCCCGCGCGCTCGAGCCCGAGCCCCTCGCTGTTGGGCCGCCGGCCGATGGCAAAGAGAATCTGGTCGACGGTCAGTGTCTCGCCCGTGGTGAGCGTCACATCGAGGCCGTCGCTCGCCTTCTCGATCGCCGTCACATTGGTCTCGCAGCGGACTTCGACCCCCTTGTCCTGCATTGCCGCCTGCAGCCGCGTTCTCAGATCCATGTCGAAGCCGCGCAGGATCGGCGACCGGCGATAGGCGAGGGTCACCGCGCTGCCGAGCCCGTTGAAGATACCGGCGAACTCGACGGCGATATAGCCGCCGCCGACGACGAGCAGGCGCCGCGGCAACTCGGGCAGGTGAAAGACCTCATTCGAGGTGATGGCATGCTCGACGCCCGGGATATGCGGCAGATTGGGCGTGCCGCCGGTGGCGACGAGAATGGTGTCGGCGGTGATCCGGCGATCCCCCACGCGCAGCGTGTGTGCATCCTCGAGGACGGCGCGCTCGGGATAGATGGTCACCCCGCGCGATTCCAGCGTTTCGATATAGAGGCGGTTGAGCCGGTCGACCTCGCCCTGCATGTTGCGTCGGAAGTGGCTCCAGTCAAAGGCGGTCTCGCCGACGTCCCAGCCGAAGCCGGCGGCGTCGGCGAAATCCTCGCGGTAATGCGCCGCATAGGTCATCAGCTTCTTCGGAATGCAGCCGCGAATGACGCAGGTGCCGCCGACGCGGTATTCCTCGGCGATGGCGACGCGGGCACCGAGCTCGGCGGCGATGCGGCTCGCGCGGACACCGCCCGATCCGGCACCGACGACGAAGAGGTCGTAGTCATAGTCCATGGCCGCCATCGTGCCTCACCCCGATCACTGTTGCCGCATTCCGGCCGAGAGATAGAAGAGCCGGCGAAAGAGTACAATTGGAATTCCCGACGGATTGCACAAGCCTCGGCCACGCGCGGTTGGTACTGGCAGCCGGAACAGGATCCGTTCGTCCTCAGCTCATTGAAGGATGAACGGAACGAAGTAGGTCGTTCGTGCTGAGCCTGTCGAAGCGCGAACGGCGCTCCCGCCCTTCGAGACGGGCCTTGCGGCCCTCCTCAGGGCGAACGGAATCCGGGGCGGACGAAATCTGGAAAACCCGTCCCTGCCGAGCGCGTCGAAGGATGAACCGATCCCGACCTGGCGGCCGGTGAACCCGAGCCCGGAGCCAGCCCGGCGTGGCGCGCGATTGCGTCGCCGGACGGAGGATTCTATGTCTCCTTCATGCGCAGCCTTCTCATCACGCTCGGGCTTCTCCTTCTTCTTGCCGGCCTCTTCTGGTCATGGCTCGTCAAGCTGCCCCTTGGCCGCCTGCCCGGCGACATCGTGATCGAACGGGAGCATTTCCGGCTTTATGTCCCGATCACGACGATGCTCCTCCTCAGCCTCTTGCTGAGCCTCGTCCTGTGGCTCATCGGGCGCTTCAAATGAAGCCGCGCCCCGGAAAGCCGAAACCGCTCATGCTTCCGCCCTTCCGCGCCTCTTCCGTCATCTTCGACCTCGACGGCACGCTCGTCGACACCGCTCCCGATCTCACGGCGGCGCTCAATCACGTGCTTCTTGCCGCGGGTGGCACGCCGCTGGCGCCCCATGAGGTGCGCCACATGGTCGGTCAGGGGGCGAGGGCGCTCATCGAGCGTGGCATTGCCGCCAATGGCGACCGCCTCGCGGACGCCGATCACGAGGCCATGCTGGCAGCCTTCCTCCGCTATTATGCGACCCATATCGCCGATTACGGGCGGCCCTTCGATGGCGCCGCGGCGGTGCTTCAGCGTCTCGCGGCGGCGGGATTGCAGCTCGGCATCTGCACCAACAAGCCGCAGGCGCTTGCGCTTGCGCTCCTCGATGCGATCGGATTGCGGCATCATTTCGCAGCCATCGTGGGCGCCGACGCGGCGCCGGAGAAAAAGCCGCACCCGGCGCATCTCACCGCTGTTCTGAGCGCGCTCGGTCGCGACGGTCCGGCGGTCATGGTCGGTGACAGCCCGACCGATGTCGCGGCGGCGCGCGCCTGCGGCATGCCGGTGATCCTGGTCGATTACGGCTACAGCAGGGTGCCGGCCGCGGCGCTTGGGGCGGATGCCGTGATCTCGCGGCTTGATGCGCTCGAGGCGCTTCTCTGCCCCATGGCGGCGAGGAAAGGGGAAGGGGCATGAGCGGCGACCGCTCCCTGCTACGCTATCTCGCCGCCGCGCTCGGCCTCACCTTCCTCGCCTCGCTCTTTCTCGTCGAGGTGCCGCCGCTGACGCGATTACTCGGCATCGCCTTTCTGGTTACCATGCTGCTTCTCGTTCGCACCCTCGAGGCGGCACGTGCCGACGCCGTGGCGGTGGCGCGCCGGGCGGCCGCCCGATCCGATGAGGGAACGCTCGGGACGCGCCTCGGTGAAGGGCTGCGCGAGCCCCTGCTGCTGCTCGACCCCGAGCGCCGCGTGCGCGATGCCAACCGGGCAGCGCGGGCGCTTTTCGGAGCGGCGATGGTCGGCCGGGACGTGGCGCTGCACCTGCGCCATCCCGCGGTCCTCGAGGCGATCGGCCGCGTGCGCGCGGGCGCCGAGGCGGTGCAGTGCGAGATCCGTCTCGCCGGCCCCCGCGGGCGCGTCTATGCGGTCAGCGTCTCGCGCATCCCGGCCGCCGAGGGGAAGCGGGAGGAGGCAGGCGACGTGACAGCGGCGCCCTTCCTCATCCTCGTGTTCCTGCACGAGATCACGGCCCTCAGGCAGGCCGAGCGGATGCGCGTCGAGTTCATCGCCAATGCCAGTCACGAGCTGCGGACGCCGCTTTCCGCCCTCATCGGCTTCATCGAGACCCTGCGCGGTCCGGCAAAAGACGATGCGGCGGCGCGCGAGCGCTTTCTCGCCATCATGGATGCCGAGGCACGGCGCATGGCACGCCTGATCGAGGATCTGCTCACCCTGTCGCGGATCGAACGCGACGTCCATCTGCGGCCCCGGGGCCAGGTGGTGCTGCGGCCGCTATGCGAATCGGTGGTCCGCACGCTCGAGCCGATGGCAAAGGCACGCGACATGACGGTCACCCTCGATGTCCCATCCGACCTGCCGCCGCTGCGGGGCGACCCTGACCAGCTCACGCAGGTGGTGCAGAATCTGCTCGCCAACGCGCTCAAATACGCAACCGCGGCAACGACGGTGACGGTGCGCGCGCGGGCGGAGCCGGACGCCCGCAGCCTGCGGCTCGAGGTCGGCGACGAGGGGCCGGGCATCGCGCCCGAGCACCTGCCGCGGCTGACCGAGCGCTTCTACCGCGTTGACACCGCGCGCTCGCGCGAGGCCGGTGGCACCGGCCTCGGCCTTGCCATCGTCAAGCATGTGGTCGCCCGCCACGGCGGTCGGCTCGAGATCGACAGCGCCCCCGGCGCGGGCACGACGGTCCGCGTCACCCTGCCCCTGGCGGACGCGGGGGAGGCGATGCAGGGCACCGGGTCCGGGAAAACCGGCGGCGAGGACACACCCCTTTCGTCCTGAACTCGTCGAAGGATGAACGGAAGGGATGAGATCCGTTCGTCCTGAGCCTGTCGAAGGGCGAGCGGGCGGTGCCGGCCCTTCGAGACGGGCCTTGCGGCCCTCCTCAGGGCGAGCGGGATCTGGGGCGTACGGAATCTGGAGCGACCGGAATCCGGGGTGACTGGGGAAAGACAATGGGGGATTGACCGCCCGCGCGATCGCTTCATGCTGTCATCGAAGCGTCACGCGGCAGGGATAGAAGTGGCGCGAGAAGAAGGGGTAGCCATGACC
>RFKS01000145.1 GCA_003694205.1 Alphaproteobacteria bacterium
CTCGCGGAATCCCGCGTCTTCACCGGCTCGCTCTCGACGGCTCTCTCGTCCGCGATCGCTTTCGGCGCCTCGGGCTCCTTGGCCTCGGTGACGTCTTCCCTGAGGCCCTTCTTGAAGCTCGTGATACCCTTGGCGACATCGCCCATGAGCTCCGAGATCTTGCCGCGACCGAACAGCAGCACGATCAGGGCGACAACGATGGCAATCTGCCAGAAACTGATGCTCATTCTCTCACTCTCCTCTTGGCGCGCGGCCGCGAGCCACGTCGCCATCATCGCAAATGCACCGGTCCGGCGCAATGTGCCGCTCTAGCGGAAGGATCGATGTACCACCATAGGGTGATCCGCGCGCCAGGCGCGTCCGGCGCCGGCCGGCAGATCACGACCCGGTGGCGTCGTCCTCGTCCTCCGTGCTCACACTCGTTTCGCCATCCGCGTTCATGCCGGCCCCGGCCTCGGCGAACAGGTCATCGATGCCATCGAGCATGCCCGTGGCCTTGAGTTCGTCAATCCCCGGCAGATCGTCAAGGGAGGGCAGGCCGAAATGGGCGAGAAAATCATCGGTCGTGCCATAGGTCAGCGGGCGTCCCGGCGTCCGTTTGCGGCCGCAGATGCGCACCCAGCCCGCCGCCATCAGCACGTCGAGCGTTCCCTTTGACAGGCCAACACCCCGGATTTCCTCGATTTCAGCGCGGGTCACCGGCTGGTGATAGGCAATGATGGCGAGGGTCTCGACGGCTGCCCGCGACAGCTTGCGCGGCTCCTCCACCTCGCGTCGCAAGAGAAAGGCGAGATCGGGTGCGGTCCGGAACATGTAGCGCTCCCCTGTCCGGACCAGATTGACGCCACGCGACCGGTAGTCCTCCTCGAGGCGAGCGAGATAGGCGTCGACCGGGAGGCCGGCGGGAAGCCGGGCCGCGATCTCCTCGACGGCGAGCGGTTCGCTCGCCGCGAAGAGCAGCGCCTCGATCATGCGCAGATGCTCGTCGGCCATCTCCTCCGGCTCATGGTCGATGTCGTGTCGTACCGTCATTTCGCCTCACGCCGCCGTACATAGAGGGGGCCGAAGGTCTCCATCTGGCGCAATTCCGCGCGGCCGGTCCGCGCCAGTTCGAGGCTGGCCGCGAAAAGACTTGCGAGCGCCGAGCGCCGCATCGCCGGATCGCCTATCTCCGGCGGCAGATAGGCGCGAAGCTGCGTCCAGTTGAGGCTCGTGTCAAGCAGCGCGCCCAGTCGCCTGAGCGCCGCATCGAGCGCGTAGATCGGGCGCCGGCGGATGGTGAGCGAGGTCACCGAGCTGCGCATCCGGAAGGCTCCATAGACGCGCAGCAGCTCATAGAGCGTCACGTCGTAAACGGGGCGCTTCTCGAGCGCCAGTCCCTCCGGAGCGCCGCGCCCGAACACGTCGCGGCCGAGCCGGTCGCGCGCCATCAGGGCGGCACCGGCCTCGCGCATCGCGGCGAGGTGCCGGAGGCGGATCTGCAGCCGCTGGGCCAGCTCCTCCGCGCTCGGCTCCTCCTTGTCCTCCTCCTTCGGCAGAAGCAAGCGGGACTTGAGATATGCGAGCCAGGCCGCCATCACGAGATAGTCGGCCGCAAGCTCGAGCCGCAGGCGCCTGGCCTCTGCAATGAAGGCAAGATACTGCTCGCTCAAGGCAAGGATCGAGATGCGCAGAAGGTCGACTTTCTGTGCCCGCGCGAGCTCCAGCAGGAGATCGAGCGGCCCTTCGAAGCCGTCGATGTCGAGAAGCAGTGCGCTTCCGTCGCCTGCCGGCACCTGCCGGTCGTCGTCGGTGAATGGATCGCGATCCGTCATCAGGCGATTCCGAGCAGGCCCATGATGCCGTCGTAAAGTCGCTGGCTGGGCTCGAAGACGAGGGTGACCGCCGGATTGAAGCCGATGCCGAGCCGCGACGTCAGCATCGGCAACAGAAACAGGATGCCGATAAGCAGGAACAGGCCGACCGACTCAAGGCGGGCGTATCGGCGCGCCAGAGGCGGCGGCAGGAGCCCGAGAAGGACCCGGCCGCCATCGAGCGGCGGCACCGGCAGCATGTTGAAGATGGCGATCACGCAGTTGAAGAACACCATCACGTGCAGCGTTCGCAGGGCCCAGCCGCCGAAGGCTTCCCCGGTCGAACTGGCGAGCGGCAGCAGCATCGCGGCAAGAACCGCGAGCAGGAGATTGGCAGCCGGGCCGGCGAGCGCCACCCAGATCATGTCGCGCCGCGGATGGCGCAGCCGCGCGCCGTTGACCGGGACCGGCCTCGCATAGCCGAAGGCGATGCCACCGATGAGGATGAGCAGCAGCGGCAGGAGCACGGTACCGAAGGGGTCGACATGGGCGAAGGGATTGAGTGTCAGGCGTCCGGCGCGCGCCGCCGTGTCGTCCCCGAGGCGATAGGCGACGAAACCGTGGGCGGCCTCGTGGAAGGTCACCGCGAACAGGACGGGCAGGGCCCAGACGGCCACCGTCGCGAAGGTCTCGCCGACACCGGAGAACATGACTTTCCCGACTCCCTCAGGCCCATTCCGCCAGCAGCGTGGCGAGGCGTGTCTCGGCATTCGCGACATCGACCGGCTTCGGCTCGCGCACCCGCGCCCGCGCCGCGTCGATGCGTGCGAGCGTGTCGTCGGACGCCGCCTCGGCGGCATCGAGAACCATGCCCGCCTCGCTGCGATCGCCGCCGCAATACAGGACCAGATCGCAGCCGGCGGCGAGTGCCGCGCGGGTACGCTCCGCAAGCGAGCCGTCGAGGGCCTGCATTGCGATATCGTCGGTGAGCAGCAGTCCCTCGAAACCGATATGCCCGCGGATGGCCTCTCCAATCACCCTCGGCGAAACCGTGGCCGGCAGCTCGGGGTCGAGGGCCTCATAGACGACATGGGCGGTCATCGCCATGGGCGCGTCGACAAGAGCCTCGAAAGGACGGAAATCCGTCGCATAGAGGGCCTCGATGTCGGCATCGACATGCGGCCGGCCGGTATGGCTGTCGACGGTGGCACGGCCGTGCCCGGGGATATGCTTGATCACCGGCAGGACGCCTGAGTTGCAGAGGGCATCGACGGCGATGCGGCCGAGGCGGGCGACGATTTCCGGATCGTCGGCAAAGGCACGGTCGCCGATGACGCTGTCGGCACCGGCGGCCGGAACGTCAAGAACGGGCCAGCAGTTGACGTTGACCCCGACGTCGAGCAGCTCGTGCGCGACGATTTCCGAGGCGAGCTGCAGGGCCGCCGCGGCATGCACGAAATCCGTCTTTGCCATGCGACCATAGACGGCGGCAGGCGGCATGGCCCGCCAGTGGGGCGGCTGCAATCGGGCAACGCGTCCCCCTTCCTGGTCGACCAGAATGAACGCCTCGGCGTCGTCCACCGCGTCGCGGAAGTCCGCGACCAGCGCCCGGAGCTGGTCGGGATTGTCGCAATTGCGCGCGAACAGGATGAGCCCCGCGGGTCGTTCGGCGCGAAACAGCGCCCGCTCCTCGGGATCGAGACGGGTGCCGGCGCAGCTCGCGATGACCGGTTTCACGCTCATCGTCCCGGCGGCACCACGATGCAGTTGAGGCCGGCCTTGCGCACCGCCGCGCATCTCTCCATGGCCGCCTTGCGGTCGGGCAGGGGCCCGAAGCGGATGCGATAGTATTTGGCGCGGTCGCGCTCGGTCTCCTCGACCCGGGGGGTCAGCCCGCGGAAAACCTCCCGGTAATCTTCCTCCGCGCCGGCGAGCCAGCTGTCGGCGTGCCATTTCTGCTGAAAGGCCGCGATCTGTATCGACCAGCTTTCCGCCCCGGCGGTGGGCGCGGAAGCGGACGGCGC
>RFKS01000146.1 GCA_003694205.1 Alphaproteobacteria bacterium
ATGGTCGACATGGCGCCGGATCAGATCGGTCTGGATGCGAACCGTCTCGGCGAGAGCGCTCGTCTCCCGCGCCGCCTCGTTGCGCAGGACCGTCAGCGGTGTCTTGAGCGCATGCGCAAGATTTCCGACATGGGTGCGGGCCCGTTCGACAACCCGCTCATTGGCCTCGATCAGCGCATTGATCTCGTCGACCAGTGGTGCGATCTCGGTCGGGAAGGTGCCTTCGAGCCGGCGGGCGCGCCCGGAGCGGATCGCCGCCACGCCACGCCGCACCGCCTTGAGCGGCATGAGGCCGATCCAGATCTGCAGGATGACCGCGAGCAGCAGGCCGGCGCCGAGAACGCCGAGTGCGAGCGCGATCAGACGGTCGAAGGAGCGGATATCGGTGCGGATCTGCGCCGTATCGCCGGCAACCATATAGCGAAAGGTCTGGTCGCTGTCAGGCAGGACGACGTCGCGGACCATCACCCGCAGCCGCTGCCCCTCGGGACCATCGATCTCGGTCACGGTTCCGGTAAGGATCCGCCCAGGCAGGTTCGGCGCCAGGGCCTGGTCCCACAGCGAGCGCGAGCGGAAGGGCGGCTCGTCCTCCGCATCGACCTGCCAGTACCAGCCCGAATAGGGTTCCGAGAAACGCTGGTCGGCGACCGGCCGCGTGAAGCGCAGGATGCCGTCCTCGATGACGCTCGCCCCCACCATGTGATCGAGAATGCGGCCAAGCCGCGCGTCGAAGTCGTTGATCACATAATCGCGAAAGGCGATCGAGAGGACGTAGCCGCCGACGCCGAGGGCGGCCGCGAGCCAGATCAGCGCCAGAAGGAGCAGGCGCAAGGTCAGGGATCGCCGGAGCTGCCGCACGCTGCCGCCCGCCCCTATCCCGATGCCGAGGCATCTTCGGGGGCCTCGAGGCGGTAGCCGAGGCCACGCACGGTATGGATGATCTCGATCCCGAGTTTCTTGCGGATGCGGTTGACGAAGACTTCGATGGTGTTCGAGTCGCGATCAAAGTCCTGGTCGTAGATATGTTCGGTCAGTTCGGTGCGCGAGATCACCTCTCCCTGGTGATGCATCAGATAGGAAAAGAGCTTGAACTCGAGCGCCGTCAGCCGCACCGGCTCACCGGCGACCCAGACCCGGGCATTACGCGTGTCGAGGCGCACCGGACCACAGATGATCTCGGCGCTCACATGGCCCGCGGCACGACGAATCAGCGCCCGCAGACGGGCCAGAAGCTCCTCCATCTCGAAGGGCTTGGTGACATAGTCGTCGGCACCGGCATCGAGGCCGGCCACCTTCTCGCTCCAGCTGTCGCGCGCGGTGAGGATGAGAACCGGCGTCTTGAGCTCCGCCTCGCGCCAGGCCCGCAGCACCGAGATGCCATCGACGACGGGCAAGCCGAGATCAAGGATGATGGCATCATAGGGCTCGGTCTCGCCGAGAAACCGGGCCTCCTCGCCGTCCGGTGCGCGGTCGACGGCATAGCCCGATTGCTCCAGCACCTCGGCGACCTGCTGGGCAAGATCGGGATCGTCTTCGGCGAGCAACACACGCATCAGCGTTTCCCCTTAGCGTTTCCCCTTCACCGACAGGATGCGGCCGGTATGGGCATCGATCACCACCGCCGCCACCTTGCCGTCCTCCTGCATGATCGAGAGCCGGTAGACATAGCGGTCACGCCCCCGGCGCTTAAGATCCTGGCCGACGATGCGTCCCGGCACCGCGCGGCGGGCCAGCCGTGCGATCTCGGCATAGCTCATGATCCGGCCTTCGAGCACCTCGCGGCGGGCGCGATCCTGATCTGGCCGCTGCAATTCGATGACCGGCGCCGGGGTCGCCACGGCGGGCAACAGGCCCGCAGCGAGCGCGACGAGGAATGCGGTAGTCAAATCCTTCATGGCACCTGCCTCTATCCCCGGGACCGTGAACCGACGATGAACCGCCGGTCCTTTGGTAGAATCCCCATGAATCTCTCCCCAAGGCCGGATTGTCGGGCTATGCTGCGCGGTGACCGGCACCGATGCAAGAGAGGAACCGGAAACCGTGCGCACGCTTCTTGTCCCCATGACCGGCCCGGAAGGCCAGGCGAAGGTTCTCGAGATCGCCTTCGCCCTCGCCCGCCGTTGCACGGCGCATCTCACCGGCCTTTTCATCCGCCCTGATCCGCGTGCGGCCATTCCCTTCATGGGCGAAGGGCTGACCGCCGACGCCATCCAGGACCTCGTCGATGCCGCGGAACGGGAGGGTCGGGCCCGGGCGGCGAAAAGCCAGGCCATCTTCGAGTCCGCCCGCGAGGCAGCCGGCGTGGCGTCGGGCGACGGGATCGACGGCGGGGAGACGGCCAGCGCCTCCTGGGAAGAGGCCGTGGGCTTCGTCGCCGACCGCGCCGGGCGGGCGGCGCGGCTCGCCGATCTCACGATCCTCGCGCAACCCGGCGAGGGCTCGGCCGATGAGGGCGGCGAACTCCTGAACGAGGTCCTGTTCCGCTCCGGCCGCCCGCTTCTCATGGTGCCGGCGGGCGCCACCGCGGACACCGGCGCGCATGTGATCGTTTCCTGGAACGGACGCGCCGAATGCGCCCGCACCGTGGCCGCCGCCCTGCCGCTCCTGAAGACGGCGCAGCGGGTGACGCTGCTGCATGTCGGCGAGGAACATCCCGACCGGCCGGGTCTCGAGGCGCTCCGTATCTATCTCGCGCGCCATGGTATCGAGAGCGAGGCGGTGCGGCGCGAGGCGGAAGGCGTGTCGGTAGCCGATGCCATCCTCGCCGCGATGCAGGACTGCGGCGGCGACATGCTGGTGATGGGTGCCTATTCGCACAGTCGCTGGCGCGAGATGATCCTCGGTGGCGTCACGCGGCACGCCATCCAGCACGCCGCGGTTCCGGTGCTGATGAGCCACTGAGCCGCAACCGGCGGGGGGCAGGGAGGTGCCAGAGGCCATGACGCGGGGGGAATCGCAGTGGGCAGGCATGGGCCTTGCGCGCCTCGCCCGCGTCCTGCTTCCGCTCGTCCTTCTCGCCAGCTGCGGGCGGCCCCAGCCGGCGCCGCCGCCGAGTCCCTTCGCGCC
>RFKS01000147.1 GCA_003694205.1 Alphaproteobacteria bacterium
GAGCAGATGCTCCGCCGCCGTCTCGCGATCGCCGCGGGCGGCGAGTGCCCGCGCAAGCTCGAAGCGCGCCGAGAGGTCGTCCGGCGCCGCCTCGAGCCGCGCCTGAAGCGCCGCGACATCACCGGCCTTGTCGGCCTCGGCGGCAAGATCGAGCGCCGCACGCGCCTTTTTCACCTCCGGCCGGTCGGCATCCTTTTCCGGGATCGAATCGAGCAGCCGCCGCGCCTCGTCGCGCTCGCCGCGCGCCAGCGCCACCTCGGCAAGCCCCGCGACGGCGCGCGAATCGCCCGGTTCCATCTGCTGTATGGCACCGAGAATCTCCGCCGCCCGATCGGCGTCACCCTCGGCGAGCGCCGCCGCGGCCTCGGCGAGGAGCCGGTCGACCGGCGACTGCCCCTGCCCGGCGCTCTCGATCAGCCGTTCGATGAAGCTCCTGAGCTGGCTTTCCGGCAGGGCGCCTTGGAAGGCATCAAGCGGCTGGCCCTTGTAGAAGGCATAGACGGTCGGGATCGACTGGATGCGCAGCTGCGCCGCGATGTCGGGGTTGCGGTCGACATCGAGCTTGATCAGCGCCACCTTGCCCTTCTGCTCGCGCACCAGCTTCTCAAGCACCGGCGTGAGCTGCTTGCAGGGACCGCACCATTCGGCCCAGAAATCGACGATCACCGGCCGCTCGCGGCTCGCCTCGAGCACGTCGCGCACGAAATTCTGACTGTCGCTATCCTTGATGACGACCGCGTTTGTGGCCGCCGCACCCGTGTTCCCGCCGATGATCGGCTCCTCCATAGGACCTGCTCCCTCAGCTCTTGTCGCGTGCCGTCCCGCCGCCGCCATCGGCACCGGCCGCCCCTGCCGGATCATCCCCGTCGAGATCGACAACCAAGGGCTGATAGCCGCAGTGACGGATGAAACGCAAGAGATCCTCCCGGGATATGGCGGTCGTGGCACGATTGTGAAGGGGGTGGAAGTGAAGCGGCTCCTTTTCCATCAGCCGCCTGTCGATGAGAATGTCGAGGCGCGCGGCATCCGGCGCCGGCCGCTGCCGGTTGATGAGGGCGAAGGGCGTCACCGAGCCGGGCGCGACGCCGAGCGTCGCACGAAGCCGCTCGGGCGAGGCGAAGGAAAGCCGCCGCAGGCCGAAGCGCCGTGCCAGCGCGTTCAGGTCGAGGCGCCGCTCCTCGTCGACGACGGCGAGCAGCAAGCGGCCGCGCCGGTCGCGGAGAAGGAGGCTCTTCGCGTGCCCGCCCGGCAGGTCGCCGCGCAGTGCTCGTGCCTCGGAGACCGTATGTACCGGCGGGTGACGCACCGTCCGGGTCTCGATTCCGAGTCGCCGGAGACAGGCGAAAAGTTCTTCCTCGGTCGCCGCCATGCGCCTCCTCCATTCCCTTGCGGGGACACCGCCGGTGATCGGTCGTGCCGGCACCAGCCGGCGGCGTCGCCCGGGGCACGACACGCCAAAAAGCCTGTTGCATTGCCGCGTCCGATTCGTATAGTCGCGCCGGTCGCGCATGGCGACCACCCACCGGATGCGGGCGTAGCTCAGGGGTAGAGCACAACCTTGCCAAGGTTGGGGTCGTGGGTTCGAATCCCATCGCCCGCTCCAGATTTCCGACGCCATACACCGTCCCGGGCGGGGCAAGCGGTGCCCGTCCGCGGCTCTCGCCTCGGCCCCGTCGCCTGTGATAGGCTCCCTTTTATCGTCATCGGTGAATGCGGAGACTCGCGATGCCCGTGGGGAAGCGTCTGCATGATGCGCTGCGCGTCGTGGCGCTGCTGCTGGCGGCGTTGGCCGCCGGTTCCGCGGCGCCGGCGCGCCCCGCAGCGGTGGTGATGAATGCGACACTCGACGACCTTGCCTTCATGGCCGGGCGCTGGGAAGGCCATTTCCAGGGTGGCGCCGTGGACGAGATCTGGATGCCGCCACGCGGCAACAGCATGGCCGGCTCCTACCGCTTTGCCGCGGAGGGCCGGGCACCGGAGCTGGTGATGATGCTGATCGAGCACACCCCCGATGGCGTCTTCTTCCGCTTCCGCAATTTCGCGCCCGATTTCGCGGAACTCAGGCCCGATGCCGTGGTCTTCAAGCTGGACGCCCTCACCCCGAACCGAGCTGAATTCGCCCGCATGGGCGACGGCGCCCCGCTGCGGCGGCTTATCTATGAGCGGGTCGACGACGCGCATCTCGATATCACGCTGGAATTCGCTCCCGGGACGCGGGATCGCACCTCGGCGGTCTTTCACCTGATGCGTGCCGACGCTGGCGCCGACAGCAGCCTTAGCTTAAATCGCCATTAAGCAATTTTGCGTAGAAGAATCGCCGACGCCCGGATCAAGGAATCTTGTCTCCTGCCACCGGATGTGGGAAGAGGCGGAACGGGCGTCGCAACCGCAACAGTTTCGGGTCCACCGTGTCGAGATCTGCCAGCGCCCAGGATGCGCCTGCCCCCGGGGGGCGGGGCGAGACCGCGGAGGAGATGCCTGCGGCCGGGGCCGAACGGCGCCTGACACTGCGGGCCTACGCGGCCTGGGAGTCCGCGGCGGGCGAGCGGCCGATGCCGGCGCCCGGCGATCTCGAGCATGCGACCTTCGCGCCCTTCCGCGAGCAGGCGTTTCTCATCGTCTTCGCCGATGGCGACTATCTCGAGCCGCGCTTCGCCGATGTCGGCGCCGCGATCACCGCCGAGACCGGGCCGGTACCGCCGGACACTCCGATCCGCGACGTGCCGCAGAACTCGCTGCTCAGCCGGCTCGCCGACTATTATCTCCAGGCCATCGCCCACAAGGCGCCGGTCGGCTTCGAGGCCGAATACGACCGCAACGAGGAGGAGCGCGTCCTCTATCGCGGCATCCTTCTGCCCTTCGCGGAGGACGGCGAGACCGTCGAGCGGCTTCTCGGCGTCCTCAGCTGGAAGGTCGCGCCGGTCGCCGGAGAGGCGGCAGCGGAGGCCGCCGACGGTGCGGCACCGGAGAGCGGGGAGGCACTGGCAGCGACGGCGGATGAGGAGGAAACGGAGATCGGCCTGCAGGCCGTCCTCGCCGCCTGCCGCAGTGCCGTCGAACGGCTGAAGGATCATGAATCGCGTTCGCACGAGGCCCTCTATGCGGCGCTCGCCAAGACCTACGCCTTCTTCCTGCTGAGCGAATTGCAGCCCGGCCCCTATGCCGCGCTCCTGCGCGAGGCCGGAATCCGGGCCCAGGCCCGGGCGCCGCTGACACCGGTCCTCAAGCTCGTCTTCGGGCGTGATTATCCCAAGGCGCGGTTGACCGAATATGCAGCGGCGCTGTCCTATCTGCGGCGCCTGCGCATTCTCGCCGATGATGTCCGGGACTTCATCGCCGGCTTCGAGGGCGGCCTGAAGGGGCTCGTGCTCGCCGAGCGGGCGGCGCGCCGCGAGGAGCGGGGAACGCGCGACGCCGACCGCCTGGAACAGGCA
>RFKS01000148.1 GCA_003694205.1 Alphaproteobacteria bacterium
ATCGCGCTGCGTACCAGGCTCAAGGCGGTGGAAGGCGAGCCCGAGAATGTCCAGATCGCCGAGCTCGACCGGTCGGCGAGCGAGACGGTCATGGATGGAGCGGCGGATGATACGTTGACTCTTGACGAGACCGTTCCCGCCGGCACCGTCGGATCGCCGGAAGACGCTGCCGCGCTCCGTCAACTGATCGAACGCGCCGAGGCCCTGCGCGGGCCGAAGAGCGACCCCAAGCTCGCGACGCTCGCCCAGGAAATCCGGGACCTGCTCGCCGACGGCTTCAAGCCGGTGGTGTTCTGCCGCTACATCGCCACCGCCCATTACGTCGCCGATCACCTCCGGGCGCACCTGCCGTCGGACAAGGCGCACGTCATCGCCGTCACCGGCGAGCTCGCTCCCGATCAACGGGAAGAACGGATCGAAGAGCTTGGCGCGCTGGAGAACGGCGTCAAGCCGGTACTGGTCGCCACCGACTGTCTGTCGGAGGGCATCAATCTCCAGAGCTACTTCGACGCCGCGGTTCACTACGACCTCACCTGGAACCCGACCCGCCACGAGCAGCGGGAAGGCCGCGTCGACCGCTTCGGCCAAGCCTCGAAGATCGTCCGCACCCTCATGTTCTATGGCGAGAACAACCCGGTCGATGGCGCCGTGCTGAAGGTGATCCTCCGCAAGGCTGAGAAGATCCGCAAAGAGCTCGGTGTCGCGGTGCCGCTGCCGGCCGACAACACCAAGGTCGTCGACGCCATCATGCGCGCGGTGCTGCTTCGATCGGGCAGGGTCGCCGAGGCCGCCCGCCAGCTTGCGCTGGATTTCGGAGAGACCGAAGCGGAGGTGGATCGCGCTTGGGAGATAGCGCGCGATAAGATGACCCGCACCGTCTTCGCCCAACGACGCCTTCGCCCGGACGAGGTGCTGCCCGAGTGGCGCAATGCGGTCGCCGCTCTTGGTGGCGAGGAGGACGTCGCCCGCTTCGTCAGTCATGCGACCGTGCGGCTCGGCGCCTCTCTCGAAGAGCGGCGCGATCACTACCGTCTCCCCCTTGCCCACCTGCCCAAGGCGCTTCAGGAACGCCTGGAAGCCGCCGGGCTCAAGGGAACGGTGAAAGTAGCCTTCACCCATCCGGTACCGAGCGGTGTCCTGCATATCCACCGCGCTCATCCGCTCGTCGCCAACCTTGCCGATTACATCGCCGAGTCTGCGCTCGATCTTGGCGAACCGGGCCTCGGCGCGCGCGCCGCGGCGATGTTCACCACCGGCGTCGATGTCCGAACCACGGTGTACCTCTTGCGTCTTCGGCATCAGATCACGGTCGAACGGCGCGATGCGCATGGCCGCCATATACCCGCCAAGTCCTTGCTCGCCGAGGAATGTCTCGGAGTCGCCGTGCGCGGCATGGCCGCACCCGAGGTGCTCGACGAGGCCGACGCGCTATCCCTTCTCTCGCTCGAACCTGGACGAAACATGGAGGACGGCCAGAAGACGCGCCTGATTGCTCAGGCGCTCGACGCCGTGCCGGCACTCGAACCCCGCTTCGATGCCATTGCCCGAGCCCGCGCCGAGGCGCTGCTCGCCGATCACCGTCGCATCCGTGACGCGAGCGACGCCCGCGGTGTCCGCTACTCGGTGAGCCCCGCGCTGCCGGTCGACAAGATCGGCGTCTACGTGCTGATGCCGATGGTGAAAATGTGAGGGATGTGACGATGGCGCGCCGTCGCAGAGATACAAGCTTCACCGCCATCCGTGTCGAGGGCGGCATTCTCCCGCCCGAATTTCTGAATAGCGTGGCGGAGCTCGGGGCGAAGTATCAAGACGGCCCCGATTATGACCTTACGCGATCGCTGAACCTCAGTGATGAATTGGCCCGATACTGGCGGATCGCCCGCGATCTCTATTCCGCCTACGTTGAACGCCGTGAGCGAAAGGATCTGAATCCGGCCCAAGTTGGCGTTGAGGAATGGATGGAACCTCTCCTGAAGGAGGTTCTGGGCTTTGGCGACCTGGTCCGATCCGGCCCAATTGTAATCGGAGGGCGCAGCTATCCCATTTCACATCAGGCCTTCGACGGGTGCGTGCCGCTGCTGTTGACAACGCTCGATCACGACCTCGACCGTGCTGACCAGCGTTTCGGAGAAGAAGGCCGGCGGCGTGCACCACATGGTCTGATGCAAGAGCTTCTCAACGCAAATGACGAGGCGCTTTGGGGAGTCGTTGCCAACGGAACGAAGGTGCGACTTCTTCGAGACAATCCGAGCTTGACGCGCCCGGCATACATCGAGGCTGACCTCGAGCTGATGTTCTCGGAGCAGCTCTATGCGGAGTTTGCGGCATTCTGGCTGCTGGCGCACGCATCTCGGCTTAGACCCGTCAACGGCAGGCCGGAAAACGCAATCATCGAGCGCTGGCGAGCCGAAGCGCATCAGACCGGCGAACGTGCGCGTGAAAAGCTTCGCGAGGGTGTCACCGAGGCAATCAGGTTGCTTGGTAGCGGTTTTCTGGCTCACCGCGAGAACGAAGGTTTGCGCAAGGCGCTGGAACGCGGCGAGCTGAGCGATGTCGGCTACTTCCAGGAACTTCTGCGTCTCGTATACCGCCTCTTGTTTCTCTTTACCGCAGAAGAAAGAAACCTCTAGCACCCGCGCAGCGCAACCGACGATCAGAGGCGCATTTTCGCGGAAGGTTATGGCGTCACCCGCCTACGAGACAAAGCGAGAAAACGCAGGAACTATGATCGGCACCACGACCTTTGGCTGGGTCTTGCAATCCTGTTCC
>RFKS01000149.1 GCA_003694205.1 Alphaproteobacteria bacterium
GCCCCGGCCCTCATCGAGCCCATTCTGGCGCGCGTCGTGCCGGCCATGGCACGACGCGAAGCGGCGAACCAGGACGCCAGCAACGATCAGAAATAGAGGCTCAGTGCGGCGACGACGCGCGCCCGGCCGATCCTGAGGCGCGAATTCGAATCCTCATAGGCGAGCGAGACATCGAACCGGTCATGGCTGGCAACGAGACCGAGGCCCCAGTCGGTCCTGTCGCGCGTCCCGGCGAGGCTCTCGCGTCCGACATGGGCGGTGGCCGCCAGCCAGGCGATCCGCGGCAGGGGAATCTCCGTCTCGAGCCAGCCATAGACGCTGCCGCGATTGCGCAGGAACCACCGTCCGTCGGGCGCGTAGGCGACACCGGCGGCGGCGTAAAAAAGCCCGAGATCGCGGGAAACCCGGGCCTGGAACTCGGGATAGAGATAGCCATCGGCGCCGAAGAATCCGTCCACGGCGGCGCTGAGATCGAGCACGTAGGCGCCGACCTCGAAGCGTTGCCCGACGACACCCTCGACTCGACCGTCATTGCCGCGCCGGTCGTCGATACGGCTCAGCGACAGACTGCCATAAAGACCGCTCTCATGGTCGAGATAAAGGGTGGCGGTCGCTGCCGGATCGCCGCCCGAAAGTGTGAGACCACGGTCGACATGATCCGATTCACCGCGCACCGTCGCCGACACGTCCCAGCCCTGCGCCACCGCCGGCGGCGAGGAAAGCAGGAGCGCGGCGCAGACGAGCCGGCGCATCACCGCGCCTCGGTCTGCCGTGTGCCGGCCCCGGCCGGCAAATCGACCACGAGGCCGGGATCGAGGCGCACCGCGCGCCAGTTGATGCGCCAGTCGACATGCGGCCCGGTAGCGCGACCGGTGGCCCCTATGGCGCCGACCTGCTGCCCCTTTTTCACCTCTTCGCCGACCGCGACATCGATGCGGCTCAGATGCATGAGCGTCGAACTCACGCCGAAGCCATGATCGATGACGAGGATGCCGCCCTCGAGCAGAAAATCCGGTTCCGCCAGGCGCACGATGCCGCCCGCGGGGGCCACGACCGGCGTCCCTGTGGGCGCCGCCACATCGAGCCCGTAATGCGGCCAGCGCGGCTTGCCGTTGAGAATGCGCTGCGAACCATAGACCCCCGAAATGCGTCCCCTTGCGGGCAGGATAAAGCCTTGCTCCCAGTCGAGGCGATCCGAGATGATGGCGCGTGCCTTGCGCACCATCGACGTTTCACGGGCCCGCCGTGCGCGGTACTCCGGCGGCAGGGTCACCGTCTTCTCGGGCAGGCCGTCGACCCGCTCGATGCGATATTGCCGCAACGCCACCTCGAGACGATGCCGCTCGATCCCGCCGTCCGGCTGTGTGACCTCGATCATATGCGCGGGCGGTGCATCGCGTCCGAAGCCGATGACGAAGCGGCCGTCGGGTGCCACCCGAACCGTGTCGCCATCAAGGCGCACGCGGGCACCCGGCGCCACCCGGCCGATGAGCAGTCCGCCCTGCGTCAGCCGGCCGGCGAGCTCGAGCGCCGCCCCGCCCTGAGCGGATCCGGCGACCAGAAGCATCAGCAGCAGGATCAGGGGTCGGATCGGGACGGTTCGGCGCATGTCCTGTCTCTCGCGCTCGCGGTGGTGCGGACCCGCCCACTGTGCGTCGCCGCGCCGCCGAGGGCAAGAGCGGGCGGCCAGATTACGGTGACAGGAGACTTGATTGAGCGCTGCCAGCGCGGCCGGATCAGCCGCCTTGCGACGCCGCGGCGCGGCGCACGAACCGCTTTACCTCCGGCGCGATCCGCTCGCGCCAACGGCGCCCATTGAAAATGCCATAATGGCCGACCTCGCGCGCCAGATAGTAGTGACGCCGGTCGCGGGCGAGATTGTGCGCCAGATCGAGCGCCGCGCGGGTCTGCCCGAGCCCCGAGATATCGTCATGCTCGCCCTCGATGCAGAGAAGCGGCGTGCGCCGGATGGCACCCGGATCGACGCGGCGGTCACGATGCACAAAGATACCGCGCGGCAGGGCATGGCGCTGAAAGACGGTCTCCACCGTTTGCAGATAGAACTCGGCGGTCAGGTCCATCACCGAGCGGTATTCCTCATAGAAGGCACGCGTCGCCTCGGCACTCTCGCCGTCGCCGGCAACGAGGTGCAGGAAGAAATCGCGGTGGCGCTCGAGATGGTCGCCGAGATTCATGCTCATGAAGCCGGCAAGCTGCAGAAAGCCGGGATAGACCCGGCGCAGCATGCCCGGATTGGGCGGTGGCACATGGGTAATGACATGCCGCTCGAACCAGGAGATCGGTCGCGTCGTGGCGAGGCGGTTGACCGCGGTCGGATTGACCCGCGTGTCGATCGGCCCACCCATCATGACGAGCGATGCCGGCCGCGCCGGATCGTCGTCCTCCTCCATCAGCGCGAGCGCCGCAAAGACGGGCACGGAGGGCTGGCAGACCGCCATCACATGCGTGCCGGGACCAAGGACGTCGAGCCAGTCGCGCACATAATCGATATAGTCATCAAGATCGAAGCCGCCCTCGTAGAGCGGCACCTCGCGGGCGTCGCGCCAGTCGGTGATATAGACATCGTGATCGGGCAGCATGGCGCGCACCGTGCCACGCAGGAGGGTGGCAAAATGCCCCGACATGGGCGCCACAACGAGGAGCCGCGGGTCACCGGGCCGGTCCGTGTCGCGGCGGAAATGCCGCAGCTGCCCGAACGGCCGCCGCGCCAGCACCTCCTCCTCGATGGTGACCTCCGTGCCGTCGATCTCTGTCGACTCGATGCCGAAGCGCGGCTTGCCGTAGCGCCGCGTCACATGCTCGGTCAGGTCGCAGGCCGCGGCGACAAGGCGCCCGGCGGGGGTATGGCTCCACGGGTTGAAGGGATTGCGCAGCAACCCTTGTGTCTGCTCGATGGCCAGACGCAACGGCGCTATCGCCGCGTGCTGCCACTCATATAGGCTGTAGAGCCCCAAGCCGATCACGGTCCTTCTCGTATGCGGGCAACTCTGCCGGCCGCCTTTCGCACCTGCAATAATATGACACTTTTGCGGCGGCACAAGCCATCTCTTACCCTAGTCGCCTCAAGTTAATAATATTCTTATGAGAACGGCGCCTCCTCGCAGGCGGGAGAAGGCGCTGATGGTCCAGGCCCTTGCGCGGAATCGCCGGGCATTTATAGTGCATTGCAATAAAGCCATCGGAGGAGGTCGCGATGCTCAGGCCGCTGGATGGACGGACCGCACTCGTCACGGGCTCGACAAGCGGGATCGGCCTTGGCCTTGCCCGCCGACTCGCCGAGGCCGGAGCGCATGTCATGCTCAATGGCTTCGGCGATCGTGCCGAGATCGAGGCCGAACGGCGCCGGATCGAGACGGAGTACGGCGTGCGAGCCCTTTATTCGGATGCCGACATGCGCGACCGCGAGGCAATCGCGCATATGGTCGCCGGCGCCGAGGAGGCCTTCGGCAGCGTTGACATTCTCGTCAACAATGCCGGCATCCAGCATGTAGCCCCGGTCGAGGACTTTCCGCCCGACAAGTGGGACGCCATCGTCGCCATCAACCTGTCCTCGAGCTTCTACACCACCCGCGCCGCACTGCCCGGCATGCGGCGGCGCGGCTGGGGTCGCATCGTCAACATCGCCTCGGCGCACGGACTCGTCGCCTCGCCCTTCAAGGCCGCCTATGTGGCGGCCAAGCACGGGCTGGTCGGGCTGACGAAGACGGTCGGGCTTGAGACCGCGGAGGATGCCAACATCACCTGCAACGCGATCTGCCCCGGCTATGTCCGTACGCCCCTCGTTGACGGCCAGATCCGCGATCAGGCACGCGCCCACGGCCTGAGCGAGGAAGACGTCATTCGCGACGTCATTCTCGCGGCGCAGCCGAACAAGCGCTTCGTCACCATCGAGGAGCTCGGCGCCCTGCTGCTCTTCCTGTGCTCGGACAACGCCCTCTCGTTCAACGGCGCGGCGCTGCCCATCGACGGCGGCTGGACCGCGCGCTAGCCCGCATTCTCGAGACGCGCGGCACAGAGGCTGCGGGCCCGGACGTCCTGCGGACTGCGTCCCTCGGCATCGGCGATCGCCGACACGAGCACGTGGCCGTCGCGGATAAGGAAGAAGGCGGGCCGGTCGCCCGGCACGACCCTGGCACAGACCCGCCAGCCATAGTACCAGCGGCCCTCGAGGCGCACCTGATAGGGATCGGCTTCGCTCAGCCTCGCTACCTTGCCCTTGCCGAGAAGGGGCACGATCAGTTCGAGCGGCGCCGCTGGCGGTGGACCATAGCCGCGTGACGTGCCACCCGTCCCGGCACCTGCGGAAAGCACGGGTGCAAGCCCGAGACACAGGATGAGAAGTCCGGCCCACCGCATCCTTTTCGACCCCCTGTTGCAGCCTGAGCGGTTATCAGGATACGCGCAAACTGAACGCTGCCTTGCGCGCAGGTCAAATCGGATAAGTCGAAAATTTGCCGAAGGTGTGACGCAAAAGGTGCAGTGCCGTGGCACCATTGGGATGAGGTCCCGGCGTCAGCCGTAGAGCATATGCGCCGGCAGCCAGCTTGCGAGCGCCGGCACGAACCAGACGATCAGCGCGACAAGGAGCATGATCAGCCAGTAGGGCACGGCGCCGCGGAAGATGTCCTTGAGGCTGACCGTGGTGTCGGGCACCGCGGACTTGAGCGTGAAGACCAGCAGTCCCACCGGCGGCGTCAGGAGCCCCGCCTCGATGATGAGAATGCCATAGATCGCAAAGGCGATCGCGTCGACCCCCATGGCCTCGGCAATAGGGGCAAAGATGGGAACCGTCATCAGGATTACCGAGATCGAGTCGACGAGCGCGCCGAGGACGAGCCACACCCCGGTCATGATGCCGAGCGCGACAAGGAGCGTGACGCCGCCGCTGGTGAACAGCTCCTGGATCAGATTGACGCCGCCGCTCATGGCGAGAAAGCGGGAATACATCGCACCGGCGATCAGCAGGAACATGATCGGCGCGGTCGAACGGCCGGCATCATAGACCGCCTCCATGAAGGCCTTGCGTCCCATACGCTTGAGAGCCCCGACAAGGATGCTGCCGAGCGCGCCGAAGCCGGCGGCCTCGGTCGGCGTGAAGAAGCCGCCCCACAGACCGCCGAGCACGATGACGACGAGGGCGAGGATACCGAGGCCGCTCAAAAGCTCGGCCCGGGTCACCGGGACATCGGCGCCCGCGCTTGCCGCATCTCCCGCCGCCGGCGCCAGCGCCGGGTTGAGCCGGGCCGCAATCACGGTGAAGGCGAGAAAGGCGAGGCCGAGCAGAAGCCCGGGGCCGATGCCGCCGATGAAGAGCGCCCCCACCGACCCCTCGGTGAGGATGGCCCAGATGATGAGCAGCACGCTCGGCGGAATCAGCATGCCAAGACAGGCGCTGCCGGCAATGACCCCGAGCGCATAGCGCTTGTCATAGCCAAGGCGCCGCATCTCGGGATAGGCAACGCGACCGAAGGTGGCCGCGGAGGCGATCGCCACACCGGAGACGGCGGCAAAGGCGGTATTGCCGAGCACGGTCGCCGCGGCGAGCCGACCGGGCAGGCGCTTGAGCCCCCGCTCGCAGACGACGAAGAGATCGCGCGCGGCGCCGGAACGGCTGACCACCTCGCCCATGAAGATGAAGAGGGGAATGACGGCAAGCGCGTCGCTGCGGATCGCCTCGTAGGAGGTGAGGCCGAGCAGCGACAGTGCGATATGGAGATCCTGCGTGACCAGGAAGACGCCTACGGCGCTCGCGACCCCGAGCGCAATGCCGATATGCACGCCGAGCAGCACGAGCGCGATGAGGAGGGCGAGCGAGTAGAAGATGACCTCGGGTCCCATGGCCGCTCCCTAAACGTGCCTGCTGCGGGACATGAGACGGCCGCTCATGGTCCGACGATCTCGCCGTCCGCGTTCTCGGCTGCGCCACGCCAGTCGAGGACGAGAAGGTAGAGATAGACGAAGGCCGACACCGCGGACATCGCGACGACAAGAAAGCGCACCGGCCAGGTCGGCACGCGCAGGGCGCCCTCGCCCTCATATTCGCCGATCGCGAAGGCCTCGAGCGCCGGCTGCCAGGAAATCCACGCAACGCCGGCGAAGAAGGCAACACCAAGCAGCCCCGACAGCCCGCGCAGGACCTTGCGCCAGAAGCGAGGTACGGCGCCGAAGATCACCGTCGCCCGGATCATGCCGCCGCGATAGATGGCGAGCGGGAGCTGCAGGAAGGTGATCGAGACCACCGAGTTCTTGATGATCTCGGAGGTGCCGGTGAGCGGCGCGTTGAACGCGCTGCGGCCGATGACATCGATGAAGATGAGGACGGCAAGAAGCAGCACCCACCAGGCGGAAACGATGTGGGTGAGCTGCGCAAAGCGCCCGACCGGCGATGTCATGCCCCCCTGCCTCCCTTGCCTTTCTCCGCCTGCGCTCGCCTCATTGCGCGGGCGCCCCGGGCCCATCGGCCGTGCAATCGCCGTCCGCAAGGTGCCAGGTCGCGGATTCGAACCGTTCGAGCAGCTTTCCCATTTCGGCGCGCACCGCAAGATAGTCCGGCGAGGCGAGAAGCGTCGCGTGCGCCGCCTTTGCCGCCGCCTCGTTCGCGAACACGATCTCGCTCATGAGATGCGAGCTGTGCCCGGGGCCTGTCTTCCCGCTCGCCGGATGGCCACTATAGGCATCGGCGAGAACAAAGATGCGCCCGACGGGAAGCCCCAGCTTGCGCCGCACCGCGCTGCCTTTCCTGCGCACCGCCAGCGCTTCCGCCTCCTTCCCCGCCTTGGGATAGTAGAAATTCTGCTCCACCACGCAGCCATCCGGGCCTGTCGGCGCCTTCTCCTCCCCGGCCGAAACCGTACCCGCCGTCACGAGGGTGACAAGCAGGCCGGCAAGGATGGAAACGCGGACCAGTTCTCGCCCCGTCTTCATGATTGCTCTCCTCTCGCAGGCGGCTCAGACGAGCGCGGAAAAGCGTGCGCGCTCGCGCTCGTACACATAGGCAACCACAAGGGTGTAGATCACATGCGCGACGAGCGAGCCCCAGGTATAGGGAATGAGGCCGAGCATGAAGGGACGCCCGGCAAGCGGCGCCAGCACCATCTGCGCGGTGGCCCACAGGAGCACGCCCCAGAGCACGCCGGCGACCACCCAGGAGCGGATGCCAAGCAGCGCGCGCCCCTTGACATAAATGAGCGGCATGATGAGGAGGCCGAGCGCGAGATGGATCCCCACCGCCACCGGGACGGCAAACTCGACCCCGAGGAGCGAACGGCCGAGATCGGTGACGAGGATATGCGGCCGCATCGGCACGCCGAGCACGGCGGGAAACACGCCCCAGGCGAGGATTTCGAGAACGATCTCGCCAATGAGGCCGGCAAAAAGAATGAGCACGAGCTCATCCTCGCTGAGAGACCATGAAGGTCTCGTGCTGTCAGATGTCATGGCTCTTCCCTCCCTTGTTGTCGAGCCCGCGTTCCGTTCCGACCTCTTCGACCGTCAGTTCATCCAGCGCACGATGCCGGCGACACCATCGACGCCGACCTGCGCCCCGTCGGGGATCTTGGTCGTCGCGCCGGCGAGGCCGAGCACCATCGGGATCCCGCGTTCACGCGCAAGCGAGGCGAGATGCGAGGTGCTGCCACCGAGCTCCGCCACGACGGCGGATACCCGCGGCAGGATCTGGGCGAGCGCCGGCCCCGCCACCTTCGTCACCAGCACGTCACCGGGCGCGACGCGCGCGAGCTCGCACTCGCAGTTGATGACGCAGGCACGGCCGGCGCCCCAGCCGACCCCGGACGGATGGCCGCGCAGTCCCGGATGCCGTTGCCAGATCGCGTCGGGCACCTCGATCGGCCCCGTCGCCAGCGGCCGCGCCTGCACGAGCTTTATGCCCGCCGCATCCGCGGCCCATTCGATCTCGACCGGGTGACCCAGAACCTCCTCGGCACGACGCATCATGGCCGCGATTGCCGAGACCTCGGCGGGCGCAAGGCAAGGCGCGCGGCTCTCGGGCCGAGGGGCCCCTTGCCGGTGGACATGACAATGCCCGCTGTGATCGACGACGCCCGCCGTGGCGTTTGCGAGCTCGCCCCCGGCCGTCAGGTCGTAGCGGTCGGGCACCACCTCGCCCTGTGCGATCGCCACCCCGAGACCAGGCGCCGCGGTGATCATCATGCCACCGTCCGGCGTGCGGCTCATGCCGCCGCCCGAACAGCGGGCCTCGACGAGCGGCTGCACGAGGACCGCCATGGCGCAGTCTTCGAGACGCTTGCCGCGCCCCTCCATGTAGCGCAGCACGCGCGACGACCAGAGCGCGGCCCAGCAGGCCTTGACGGCGGTGAGAAAATCCTCTGCCGACTCAAGCCCGAGAAAGGATTCGAACTGACCGGCGAAGCTCGCGCCGGCACGGTCCTCCATGAGCGAGGAGGAACGGACCGCGAGACGCCCGCTGCACCGCGCGAGAAGCGCCTCGCGGGCGGCGAGGAGCGGTTCCGCAACCTCGGGCACGATGTCGCTGTCATAGAGCGCGATCCGCACATCGGCGATCGCGCTGCGCGCCGCCAGCCGGTCCCGCCCGGCCGCTTCGGCGAGCAGCGATTCGAGTCCGAGTGACGCGAGCTGATGCCGGTAGGCCGCCGCATCGAGGCAGAAGCCGTCCGGAATCGGCACAGCGGCCTGGCCGAGGACGGCCTGATTGGCCGCCTTCGGACCGAAGCGTGTGGCATCGCGCGCTGCGGGATCGCTAAGCTCGACGATGAAGCGCGACATGGCGGCTCCCCTGCCCTCGGGCCCCGGCTCAATGCGGGTCGACGACGGTGATCTCCTTGAC
>RFKS01000150.1 GCA_003694205.1 Alphaproteobacteria bacterium
CGCCGGCGCAGGAAGAGGCGGCCGAGGGGCCGTCGACGAGTCATCTCGTCGTCGCCGATGCCGCCGGCAATATCGTCTCGTTTACGACCACGGTGCAGATCGCCTTCGGCAGTTTTCTCATGAGCGGCGGCTTCATCCTCAACAATCAGCTCACCGATTTTTCCTTCGCGCCGGAGAGGGAGGGACGCAAGCTCGCAAACCGGGTCGAGCCGGGCAAGAAGCCGCGCAGCTCGATGACGCCGACCATCGCTTTTGACGCCACGGGCCGTCCCGTGCTTGCCGTGGGCTCCCCCGGCGGCGGACGCATCATCGACTATGTGGCGAAGGCGGTGATCGCGGTCCTCGACTGGAAGAGGGACATGCAGGCGGCGATCGACCTGCCCAATATGGTGGCGCGCAATGGCGTGCTCGAGCTCGAGGCGGGGACCCCTCTTGCCGACCTTGCGCCGGCGCTCGCCGCCTTGGGACACAAGGTGCGACAGGGCGAGCTCGACTCCGGGCTGCATGGCATCCGCATCCGCTACCGGCCGGACGGGAGCAGGCGTTATGAGGGCGGCGCCGATCCGCGGCGCGAGGGCGTCGCTCTCGGCGACTGAGGTTCGGCTCAGGCGCCGGCCGGGCGGCGATTCGGGCTTTCCGGAATCTCGATGACGAAGGTCGAGCCGGCCTCGTCGCTCTTCTCAAGTGTCACCTTGCCGCCATTGGCATCGACAAGATCGGCGACGATGGCGAGGCCGAGACCGGTACCGCCGCTGCCGCCGGCGAAGGGCTGGAACAGATTGCGGCGCACCCGTTCCGGGACCCCGGGGCCGGTGTCGGAGACCGAGACGAAGCAGCAGCCGTCACGGGTTTCGGCATGAACCGTGATGCGGCCATTGCGCCCTCTGAGGGCGGCCAGCGCATTGCGGCCGAGATTGAGCAGGACGCGAAACATGTGATCCGGGTCGGCGTGGAGCACATAGGCCTCGGGCACGGCATTGACGAATTCGACGCCATCCCCTGCGTCGTCGAGACCGAGCGAGAGCCGCACATCCTCGACCAGCGCCTGAAGATCGAAGTCACGCTTATTGGGCGGCGGCTCGTCGGCACGTCCGTATTTGAGTGTGCGCTCGCAGAGATCGATGGCGCGGTCGATGGCGCCGATCAGTCGCTGCGACAGCTCGCGGGTGCGGGCGTCCCCTTCCGCAAGCAACCGGTCCGAGGACAGATGCGCGGTGGCGAGGATGTTGCGCAGGTCATGATTCACCTTGCTCACCGCAGTGCCGAGATTGGCGAGCCGGCTGCGCTGGTTGAGGGCGTGCCGCAGCTCCTCCTGCATGCGCGCGAGCTCGCGCTCCGCGATGCCGATCTCGTCGCTGCGGCCGGACGGCACGAGGATGCGCTCGGGATCCGCGGGATGGCGCGAGAATTCGACCATCGAGCGGGTGATGCGGCGCATGGGCCGCACCAGCATGCGGTGGATGGAGAGAAAGACGAGCCCGGCGGTGACGGTCGAGATGATGATCGAGAGCAGGAGCACATTGCGCGAATAGCGGAGCATCTCGTCGAACAGCCGCTGCTCCTCGAGGATGATGGCGATCTCCTCGCCGATTCCGTTCGCCGGGATGGCGACGACGCGGACGACACCCCTGCCGCCCCTGAGAAGCGTCGCAAAAGTCTCCTGCATCATGGTGAAAGGATCATCGACGCGGAGGTCATAACTGGCATCGATATGGGTCGGGGCATCGCCGCGCAGCATCAGCCGGCTGCGGTCGCTGCGCTGCAGGGATACGGCTTTCACCCCTGCCGTCTCGAGGAGTTGCGCCTCGAGCGAGCGGCTGACGCTCTGATGCGGTGCCTCTAGCAAGGCAAGAACGGCGATCTCCGCCGCCGTCATGCGCTGCTCGAGAAAATTGCGGCGGAAATTGGCGACCGAGGGGACCCAGACCAACACCTCGACCACCATCACGAAACAGATGGTGAGCAGGAGCAGCCGTGAGGACAGGCTGCTGCGCAACAGGTTTTTTTCCCCCCGCTCCATCATTGACGCTCTGCGGTCAACTCACATGCATCGAGCCGTGCGTCTCATCCGAACCATTGCAGCAGTCGAACAATCGCACGGGTTCGCTTGCTGAACAAGCGGTCGCTGAAAGTGGCACCGGCTGCCCGCTTCGAGATTTCGCCGAGCGTTGGATAGGGAGCGATGAAGGAGGCGATGTCGGCGAGCTTCAGGCGCCGCGAAAGCGCCAGTGCCCAGAGCTGGATCAGCTCGCCGGCATTGGTGCCAACGACCGAGACCCCGACCGGCCTTCCGCCGACGGCGACGAGCTTCAACAGGCCGTCGGTGGCCCGCTCCGCCTGTGCGCGATCATTGCCCGCGAAGGACTCCCGCACGACCCGCACGCGATCGCCGTAGCGCGCCCGTGCCGCCGCTTCGGCGAGGCCGACATGGGCGATCTCGGGATCGGTGTAGGTGACCCAGGGCACGGCGCCATAATCCGCCTTCGCCGGCAGGTGAAACAGCGCATTGCGCAGCACGATGCCCGCCTCGTAGCCGGCGACATGGGTGAACTGGAGGCCTTGGCGGCAGTCGCCGATGGCGAACACGCGGCGGTTCGTCGTGCGCAGTCGCCGGTCGACACGGATGCCACCCGCGTCATGCGCAATTCCCGCCGCCTCGAGGGCGAGGCCCTCGAGCGCTGGCGTGCGGCCGGTGGCGACGAGAAGATGCGATCCCGTCACGGTGTCGCCATCGCCGCCACCCTCGCCCGCCGCGAGCTTCACCTCGATCGTGCCGGCTCCGGTGGTGACGCCGGTGATATCGACTCCTTCCCGGATCCCGATGTCCTCGGCGCGCAGCGCGGCGAGGGCAATCTCGGCAATCTCGGGATCGTCCTTGGGCAGGGCCCGGAATTTCTCGAGCACCGTCACCCGGCTGCCGAGACGCCGGAAGGCCTGCGCCATCTCGAGCCCGATCGGACCGGCGCCGATGACGATCAGGTGCCGCGGCCGCTCGCGGAGATCGAAGACCGTTTCATTCGTGAGATGGGGAACCTCGTCAAG
>RFKS01000151.1 GCA_003694205.1 Alphaproteobacteria bacterium
CATTACAGCCCCTATGTCTATCCGACCTGGTATGATGAGGGCTTCGCCGAATATCTGGCGACGACGGAATTTCAGGGTGACAAGGCGAAGATCGGTGCACCGGCGATTCCGCGATTCATCGCGCTCAAGCGCGCCGGACACTGGCTGCCCTTGCGCGAGTTGCTCGAGGCCAAGGGCAATTATATCGGCGAGATGGGAACGGGGTTGCAAAGGGACCGTCGGCGCGGCTGGTCGGGAACGCAGTTCCAGTATGCCCAGGGCTGGCTTTTCACCCACTTCCTCAACAATTCGAAACGATTCCGGCCTGGCATCACCAAATATATCGCCGCCCTCAACACGCCTGGTGTGGACGAAAAGAAGGCTTTTGAGAAGGCTTTCGGCGTCAGCTACGGCGAGATGGATGACGAGGTCCGCAAATACTGGGGAACGCGCGAGCTTCCCTATTTCAAGGTCAATCTGAAGGGCCGCATACCGCCCTACCGGATCGAAACGCGCACGCTGTCGCCGGTCGAAACGGTAGCGGTCGATTATGAGGCGCGCCTGTTGACCGGACAGCCGGGCGGCACCGGATCGGCGGCGCGCAAGGCATTTGAAGCCGTTCGGGCGGCGGGAATCCGCAGCGACGACATGACCCTCCATCTCGCCGAAATCGCGGCGCAGGACGAGCGCTGGGACGATGCCCTGGCGGAAGTCGAGCGGCTTCTCGCGCGTAATGACAAGGATGTTAGGGCGCTGGTAGCGAAGGTGGCCATATTGCGCGAGAGAGCGGGAGACGAAGGACTCGACCCCGATCTGCGCAAGCAGGTGCGGGCCTTGTGCATCCGGGCGATCCGTGCCGATCCGACATTTGTGCCGGCGCTTCTGGCCTATGCCCAACTGGCGCTCGAGAAGGATGGGCCTGTCAGCCATACCACGGAAAAGATCATTGCTTCCATCAACTACCTTGCGCCCGAGATCGAGGAAGGACGAATTCTCGAGGCGAAGATGCTGGCCAAGAAGGGGGACCTCGAGTCAGCGCGGCAAAAGATATCCCTGATGATGAGTTGGGCCGGCGGCATCCGGGAGCGCAAGCAGTATGAGCGGCTGCTTGAGGAACTGGAGGCGCTCGCCGAGAAGGCGAAATCTGGTTGAGATGGCGCGCGCCGCGGCGACCGGCAGCCAAGTGCGTTCCACCCCGGCCATTCAGCCCTCCCCTCAAGGGCTTGTCGACAGCGGCACCTGAACATGGCTCCTCGGCGCTGATTGACATTGTGTCCACATGTCGATATTTCCCGACATATGGACACAATGAACGCCGTCGAAGCCTTGCGGGCGCTCGCCCAGGAGCGCCGCCTCGCGCTCTTTCGCCTCCTCGTGCGCTGCGGTGACGAAGGCATGGCGGCGGGCGAGCTCGCGCGCCATATGGGTGTGCCGCACAACACCATGTCGTCGCAGCTTGCCATTCTTGCCCGCGCCGGCCTCGTCACGGCACACCGCGAGGGCCGTTCGATCCGATATCGCGTCGATCTCGAGGGCACACGGGCGCTGCTTGGATTTCTCACCGAGGACTGCTGCCAGGGCCGACCCGAGCTTTGCACGCCGCTCGCCGCGGGTTGCGAGACCGCACAAAGGACCACGCAATGAATGACGCCACGCCGCGCCGCGTCCTGTTCCTGTGCACCGGCAATTCCGCCCGCAGCATTCTCGCCGAGGCCATTCTCGACCGCCTTGGCGGCGGCCGCTTCGCGGCGCTGAGCGCTGGCAGCCACCCGAAAGGCACCGTCCACCCCCTGGCCCTCGCAGTGCTTGCGGCGCGGGGGCACGAGACCGCCGGCCTGCGCTCGAAATCCTGGGATGAATTCGCCGGCGCCGGCGCGGCACCGATCGATATCGTCATCACCGTCTGCGACAATGCCGCGGGCGAGGTCTGCCCGGTGTGGCCCGGACATCCCGTCACCGCCCATTGGGGACTCCCTGATCCTGCCGCCGTGGAAGGCCCCGAGACGGATCGCCGCGCTGCCTTCGAGACCACCTATGACGCGCTCGAGCAGCGCATCGCGGCACTTGTCGCGCTTCCGGACGACATCCTTGAAAGCCCCGAACTGATCACACGCTTGCGCGCGCTCGGTGCCGCGACCTCTTGAGGAGCCATGGGAGCCGCATCATGAACAACGACACAGCACCCGAGACCGCGGGAGGATTGGGTTTCTTCGAGCGCTATCTGAGCCTGTGGGTGGCGCTCTGCATCCTCGCCGGTATCGCGCTCGGCCAGGCCCTGCCGGCGATTCCGAATACGCTCGGCCGGCTCGAGATCGCGCGAGTCAATCTGCCGGTGGCGATCCTCGTCTGGCTGATGATCATTCCGATGCTGACACGCATCGATTTCCGCGCCCTCAGGCGGGTCACCGCCCATTGGCGCGGCATCGGCGTCACGCTGTTCGTCAACTGGGCCGTAAAGCCCTTTTCCATGGCCGCACTCGGAACGATCTTCATCGCCGGACTATTCGCGCCCCTGCTGCCTGCCGAGCAGATCGACTCCTATATCGCCGGCCTTATCCTGCTCGCCGCAGCACCCTGCACGGCGATGGTCTTCGTGTGGAGCAATCTGTCTGACGGCGAGCCGCATTTCACGCTCAGTCAGGTGGCGCTCAACGATCTCATCATGATCGTCGCCTTCGCGCCCATCGTCGGCCTCCTGCTCGGGCTCTCGGCCATCACCGTGCCGTGGGACACGCTTCTGCTGTCGGTCGGGCTTTATATCGTTGTGCCGGTGATCCTGGCCCAGATCATTCGCCGTCGTGTTCTTGCCCATGGTGGCGAGGCTATGCTCGAAAGCCTGCTCGCACGCCTGCAGCCGCTCGCGCTCACGGCGCTGCTTGCGACACTCGTTCTTCTCTTCGCCTTCCAGGGCGAGCAGATCATTGCCCACCCGTTGATCATCGCCCTTCTCGCCGTCCCGATCCTGATTCAGGTCTATTTCAATGCCGGTCTTGCCTATCTCCTCAATCGGCTGAGCGGCGAGGCGCATTGCGTCGCCGGTCCTTCGGCGCTGATCGGCGCGAGCAATTTCTTCGAGCTCGCGGTGGCGACAGCGATCAGCCTCTTTGG
>RFKS01000152.1 GCA_003694205.1 Alphaproteobacteria bacterium
GGCGCCTTCGAGCGCGGCGATGCGGTCACGCTCGAGGCGGCGGATGGCGAGACGGTGGGCATCGGGCTCATCAATTACGACGCCCGCGAGGCGGCACTCATCGCCGGGCATAGAAGTCACCGCATTGCCGAGCTGATCGGCTATGACGGCCCGGATGTCCTGATCCATCGCGACAATCTCGTGCTGCACGGGGATCGCGGACGGGCAAGCGCAGGAGGAATGGGGGCATGAACCGCGGCGGACTTGCGGACACGATGGCGGCACTCGGGGCGGCGGCCCGCAAGGCACAGCGGGCGCTCGGGGTTTCCCCTCACGCCCGCCGGCAGGCGGCACTGGGCGCCGCGGCCCGCGAACTGCGCGCCCGCGCGGCCGACATTCTTGCCGCCAATGCCGCCGATCTCGCGGCAGCAGGCGATCGTCCGGCCGCCTTCCGCGACCGTCTGGCCCTCGATCCCGCGCGCATCGCCGCAATGGCAGACGGTCTCGAGGCGATCGCGGCGCGTCCCGACCCCTTGGGTGTTGTCGATCAGGCCTGGCGTCGGGAGGACGGTCTCGCCTTCGAGCGCGTGCGGGTGCCGCTCGGGGTCATTGCCGTCATCTTTGAAAGCCGCCCCAATGTCGCCGCCGATGCCGCCGGGCTCTGCCTCAAGGCCGGCAATGCGGTCATCCTGCGTGGCGGCAGCGAGAGCCGGCGGTCGGTGGCCGCGATTCTCGAGGCCGTGCGCGCGGGCATCGCCGAGGCGGGCCTTCCCGCCGACGCGGTGCAGCCGGTGCCGACGCAGGACCGCGCCGCGGTCGGTCATCTGCTGACCATGACCGAGCATGTCGACCTCCTGATTCCGCGCGGCGGACGGTCGCTCGTCGAGCGTGTGGCCGCCGAAAGCCGGGTGCCGGTGCTCGGGCACCTGATGGGGCTCAATCACTGCTATGTCCATGCCGGCGCCGATCGCGACATGGCGGTGCGCATCGTCGTCAACGCCAAGATGCGACGGCCCGGCATCTGCGGTGCCACCGAGACCCTGCTCGTGGACCGGGCGGTGGCGGACAGCCACCTGCCGGCGATCGCCGCCGCGCTCGCGGAGGCCGGCTGCCGATTGCGCGGTGACCCTGCGGCGCGGGCCATCGCGCCGACGATGGAGCCGGCGGCGGCGGGTGACTGGGATACCGAATGGCTCGACGCCGTGATCGGCGTACGGGTGGTGGCCGGACTTGACGAGGCGCTCGCCCATATCACAGCACATGGCAGCGGCCATACCGAAGCCATCATCACCGGCGACGCGGCGGCCGCGGCGCGCTTTCTCGACGAGGTGGACGCTGCGATCGTCCTCCACAATGCCTCGACACAGTTCGCCGACGGCGGCGAGTTCGGCTTCGGCGCCGAGATCGGCATCGCCACCGGGCGCATCCATGCCCGCGGTCCGGTCGGCGCCGAGCATCTGACGAGCTACAAGTACCGGGTGCGGGGAAATGGCCATGTGCGGCCCTGAGGTGTCCTCCCCGTACCGTGTCGCGGGACAATCGGGTACGGTCCTTGCCGAAAGGGAGAGCCGTTCATGACGTCCGACTTCTATCGCATGCGCCGGCTGCCGCCCTATGTCTTCGCCGAGGTCAATGCGATGAAGGCGGCGGCCCGGGCGCGCGGCGAGGACGTGATCGACTTCGGCATGGGCAATCCCGATCTGCCGACTCCGCCGCACATCGTCGACAAGCTGCGCGAGACGGTGCTCGATCCGAAGACCCATCGCTATTCCGTCTCGCGCGGTATTCCCGGTCTGAGGCGGGCGCTTGCCGCCTATTATGCGCGCCGCTTCGCGGTCGAGCTCGATCCCGACCGCGAGGTCATCGTCACCCTCGGGTCGAAAGAGGGGCTCGCCAATCTGGCACAGGCGATCACCGCACCCGGGGATGTCGTCCTGTGCCCCAATCCGAGCTATCCGATCCACGCCTTCGGTTTCACCATCGCCGGCGCCGGCGTGCGCAGCGTGCCGCTCCTGCCGGTCGAGCGATTCATCGGCGAGCTCGAGAAGGCCTACCGCCATTCGGTGCCGCCACCCTCGGCGCTCATCCTCAATTTCCCCTCCAACCCGACCGCCGAGGTCGTGGATCGCGATTTCTATGGCGAGATCGTCGAATTCGCTCGCGCCCGCGGCCTTTATATCCTCTCCGACCTCGCCTACGCGGAAATCTATTTCGGCGACACGCCGCCGCCCTCGATCCTCGAGATCCCCGGGGCGAAGGAGGTGGCGGTCGAGTTTACCTCGATGTCCAAGACCTATTCGATGGCCGGCTGGCGGATCGGTTTCGCTGCCGGCAATCGCGAGCTCATCGCGGCGCTAGCGCGGGTCAAGTCCTATCTCGACTATGGCGCCTTCACGCCGGTGCAGGTGGCCGCCGTCGCCGCGCTCAACGGTCCGCAACACTGCGTCACCCTGCACCGCGAGACCTATCGCGGCCGGCGCGATGTCCTCGTGCGCGCCTTTGCCCGCGCCGGCTGGGAGATCCCGCCGCCGCCGGCGACCATGTTCGCCTGGGCGCCGATCCCGGAAGACTACCGCAACATGGGCTCGGTGGCCTTCGCCAAGCTATTGCTCGAGAAGGCGAAGGTCGCGGTCAGCCCCGGCCTCGGCTTCGGCGAGCACGGCGACGGCCATGTGCGCCTGGCACTGGTCGAGAACGAGCACCGCATCCGGCAGGCGGCACGCAATCTGAAACGCCTGTTCGAGGGCGGGCCCGACGCGGGCTGAACCGCCGCGACTGTCCCGATCCGGGACAGATGCGGCCGTTTCTGCCGCCCGCTGTCGCGTTTCAGGACGCACGAAGGGCCAATCGCCGCCACTGCCATCGCCGAATTTCACCGGAATTCCGCCATTTTCCCGCCGCGGGCGCGCCCTGGTACGGCCCTTGCAGCGTGTTTGGAAAAGAAGAACACGACATGTGCACGCATCCCCCGCGGCGACCGTGACGGTCGAATGAGGAGAAAGCCATGTTCCGCGCTCAGGAAGCAACGAGGCCGGCGATCGTTCTTTTCGGACTGTGGAGTGCCAGCTACGGCGCCCTCATCGTGGCACTGGTCTGGATCGGGCTCGGCCTCTGATCAATCCTCGGCAATGAACTCGACGCTGCGCGCCTCCTCCGGATCGGTGTCGGCAAGGCTTTCGGCGTCGGGCGCGTCGACGATCCGGCTGGCAAGACCATAGGGAAATCCCGCCCGCATCATCGCCGCGATCTCGCGCCGCCGCCGGTCTGCATCAACGGGCCGCGTGCGGAAGGGGCCGAAGCGCCGCCGCCGCGCATGATTGATGGCTGCCGCCAGCGTGCTGGCACGGGATCCGCCGTCATCCGCAGCCAGCGCGGCCAGCGCGACATCGATGTCCGGTGCCGCAATGCCGCGGGCGCGCAGCCACTGGGCGATGCGCCCCGGTGGCATGCCGCGGCGCTGCAGGGAGCGGGCCTTCATCTCCGCATAGCGACGATCATCGAGCAGCCCGAGGGCGACGCATTTCTCCTCGATGGCTGCGATCCAGTCCCGCTCCTCCGCTCCGGGCGGACTCCTGTCGGCGTGGCTGCGGCGGACCTTCTCGACGAGCACGCGGCGAAAACGCGCGCGGCTCGCCGCGTATCGCTCGAGATAATGCAGTGCCGCGCGCTCGAGGCGGTCGGGGGTCATGGGACGGGTCGATCGGGCCATGCGCTGAGAATGACGCCGCTCAGGGGCGAACCGCAAGCCCCTGATCCGGCTGCGGCGGCGACGTGGGCGCGACCGGTCCGCGTCATGCTTTCGTCATATTTCCCCGATATGCGCCCTGTGTAAGCGCAGGGCATATGACAAAATGCTTGCGATTACGAGGGTTTCTCCTGTATCTGACAAGCATGGGACGGGGGTCCGCCAGGCGGCAGAATATGGGGGAGAGGCGAGCCAGAAGGGGGACGGAAACGGTCTCGAACGGGCAGGGGGTACCGCGGTCGTGCGGGCGCCCGCTGCAGGTTCCGGGCCGCACCGGTTGACCACCTGAGAAACTCCAGAGGCGCTTCCTTGAATTCGACGGTACTGAACAGGTCCTGTGAGGGGATGGAACCGACGCCGACGCAGGACGGCCTGCCGCGGCGCATGGCGGATTTCCCGACGATGGTCGAGGCCGTGGAATATGCGGCACAGGGCGCGCGCGGTGCCAATTTCTATTCCGCACGGGGCGAGCTTGTATCGGTACTGACCTACCGGGACCTGCGCGACCTTGCCCGCGAGGTCGGCCGGCGGCTCGCTGCGCTTGGCTACGCACCGGGTGACCGGATCGCCCTCATCGCCGCCACCGATCCTGCCTTCCTCGTCTATTTCATCGGCTGTCAATATGCCTCGGTGCTGCCCGTGCCATTGCCGCTGCCGACTTCGTTCGGCGGCCGCGAGGGCTATGTGGCGCAGCTTCACACGCAGATGGAAAGTTGCCGGGCGACGGCGGTGATCGGGCCCGGCTCGATGGCCGAGTTCATCGCCGATGCGGCGCAGGGACTGCCGGTGCGCTTTGCCGGCACCTTCGAGGAGTTCGATGCCCTGTCGGCGGAGGGCGGCGAGCTGCGCCTGCCGACAAGCGGCGATCTTGCCTATCTGCAGTAC
>RFKS01000153.1 GCA_003694205.1 Alphaproteobacteria bacterium
CCCGTGCTCCTTGTCAAGCATGCGGCGGCGAGCCTTCTTCTTCTTGCCATCGGACTCGGGCTGTGGCTGTCGCTGCGCCACGCGATGGACCGCGGACTGGCGCGGCTTGAGGCCGGGGAGGGGCGGACTCCGGTGCGTCTGCTTGCGCAGGCCCGGCGGATCGAGGGCTCGGCGAAAAGGCTTCTTGGGGTCAGCATTGCGCTCCTGACCGTCATCGCCATTCTGCGCATTTGGGGCATCGACCCCGCGACCCTCCTGCTCGCCGAACCGGCGCTCGCCGACCGGGTGACGGGCATCGTCCTCATCCTTCTTGTGTCCTGGATCCTGTGGCACGCGGCGAAGCTCGCGATCGAGTTCCTGCTTCTGCCGCGGAGCGACGCGGCGGCGGAGGCGGCGGCGACACGGGCGCGGACGCTGGTGCCGGTGCTTGTCGGCACCACGCGGCTCGCGATCGCCCTGACCGCGGCCCTCCTCGTCCTCTCCGAGATGGGTCTCAATATCAGTCCCCTGCTTGCCGGTGCAGGGATCGCGGGCGTCGCGCTCGGCTTCGGCGCGCAATCGCTGGTCCGCGACTTTCTTACCGGCGTCTTTCTTATTCTCGAGGATTCGCTTGCCGTCGGCGATGTCGTCACCGTCGCCGGGCACAGCGGCACGGTCGAGCATATGGGCGTGCGCACCCTGCGTCTGCGCGACGCCAACGGGACGCTGCATAGCGTGCCCTATGGCGCCATCACGACGGTAGAAAACGCGACCCGCGACTTCGCCCATGCGGTGATCGAGATCGGTGTCGCCTATGACGCCGACCTCGACCATGTCGCCGACATCCTGCGCGCGACCGCGGCGGAGCAGCGGGCCGATCCGGCGCTGGCCCCCTGCATCACGGACGATATCGAGATCCTCGGCCTCGACCGCTTCGCCGACAGCGCGGTGGTCCTGAAGGCGCGCATCCGCACCGCTCCGCGCGACCGCCTGACCGTGTTGCGCGATTATCAGGCACGGCTCAAGCGCCGGCTCGATGCCGCCGGCATCGGCATGCCCTTCCCGCAGCGCACGCTTTCGCTCGCCCCCGACCGCGACGGCCGCCCGCCGGCAATCCGCGTGATCGCGGAGGCGCCTGACGACCAGGAGGCATAGCCTTGGCAAGGGTGCCCGCTCCGGTGTCGGCGCCCGGTCCTGTCACACAATGAACGCCACATGAGCGCGGGCCTCAGGATGGGTTCAGCGGCGCCCGGCTAGCCTCGATGCATCCGATCGAGCAACCGGGAGAGTGATGATGACACCCCGCTTCATGAAAACCCTGCTCCTCGCCGCTGGGCTCCTGCTGCCGGTCACCGCTACCGGGGCGGCAGCCGCGCATCCGGTCGAGGATGGCCATCGCGGGCATGCGGCCGCGGAGGCGTACAAGCACAAGAAGGCGGCGCGCCGCCATGCCCGCCGGGAGGCCCGTCGTCACGCGCGCGCGCATGCCCGTGCGGCTCGTGCGGCGCGTCACCGCTATGCCTATAGGCATGACGGATACGGCTATCCGCGCTTCGCCTACCGCCTTGCCTATCCCTGGGCCCGCTATTGGGGCAGATATGGATATGGCACCCCGCGCTATCGCTATGACGACGATTGCAACGGCTATTGACGTAGGGTAGCGCCGGCGGGGCTGAAGCGCCGCCGGCGCCGCCTTCTGCACCCGTGCCCGGGCGCTTCCGGTGTCGGTTGCCGCGGTCCGCAAGCCACTTGACGGCCCCGGGCGCCGCTTCCTATATGGGCGCGCACGGGCCATGCGGCCCGGGGAGACACCGTTCGGGGCGGAGTAGCTCAGCTGGTTAGAGCAGCGGAATCATAATCCGCGTGTCGGGGGTTCGAGTCCCTCCTCCGCTACCAGTCTCCGACGGATGGGGCGCTCTCACTCCACCGGCGGGGCATTATAGACGGCCTCGTCGAGCTCGCCTTCCGATTTTGCCACCAGCACGCTGACCATCGAATCGCCGGTGATATTGGTCATCGTCCGCATCATGTCCATGATGCGGTCGATGGGAAAGAAGAGCGCGATGGCGCCAAGCGGCAGACCGACCGAGCTCAGCACCACCGGCATGATGATGAGCCCGGCAGACGGGATGCTCGCCGCCCCGATCGAGGCCAGCGTGCCGGTCAGGATAATGGTCGCGTACTGGCCGACACCGAGGTCGATGCCGAGCGCCTGTGCGGTGAACATGGCGGCAATGCCCATATAGATCGCCGTGCCGTCCATGTTCATGGTGGCCCCGAGCGGCAGGACGAAGCCCGAGACCTTCTTCGAGACGCCGAGATTGTCTTCCACATTGGCCATGGTGACGGGCAGCGTGCCGGCGCTCGTCGAGGTCGAGAAGGCGACGGCCTGTGCGTCGATGATGCCTCTGAAGAAGCGTATCGGGCTGAGGCGCGCGAGGAGGGTGATGAGGCCGCCATAGACGAGCACCATCTGAAAGATGCACGCGAGATAGAGGGCGACCACGATCCACACCAGCCGAAGCAGCTCGGCCGCCGACAGGCTGCCGATCACCCACAGGATGAGGGCGAAGATGCCGAATGGCGCGGCCTCCATGATCATGTGCACGAGGCGGAACATGACCTGGGTCGCGGAATCGAAGAAGTCGCGAACCGGCCGACCGGCCTCGCCCGCGAGATTGATGGCAAGCCCGAACAGAAGCGCGAAGACGATGATCTGCAGCACGCTACCCTCGGCCATCGCCTTGACCGGATTGGCGGGGATGAGTCCGATGAGGAGATCGCGCACGCTGAGCGCCGCTGTTGCCGCGTCGTCGCCAACGCCGGTGTCGGGCAGGGAGATGCCGCGGCCGGGCTCGATGATGCCGGCGATGACGAGGCCGATCGTGACGGCGAAGGCGGTGGTGACGAGATAGAGCCCGATCGTCTTTGCCCCCATGCGGCCGAGCTTGCCGCTGTCATGAAGCGAGGTGACGCCGGAGACGATGGTGACGAAGACGATCGGCACCATCAGCATCTTGATCGCATTGATGAAGAGAAGACCGAGCGGCTGCAGTGCCGTCGCCGCCTCGCCGTGGCCGAGCGCCTTCATGGTGGCACCGATGGCGACCGCGAGCACAAAAGCGATGGCGATCCGCTTCCACAGGGTGATCGCCGTCCAGGTGCGCCACATCGTTTCCTCCCCCTTTTCGTCAAACTTGCGCATTCAGCCTTTCTTTACCGGCGCCGGCCGAGACTCGGGCCCTCGTCGTGAAAGGATGTCCGCATGACAGACGATCAGGGCCGGAAAGGCAAGGTCGGGCTCATTGCCGCCTTTTTTCTTTTCGCACTGCCCGCGGTGGCACAGAGCGTCGGCGATGGCATCGCCGCCTATGCGCTGCAGGATTTTGCGACCGCGGAGATGATCTTCAAGCACCATGCCGAGGCGGGTGA
>RFKS01000154.1 GCA_003694205.1 Alphaproteobacteria bacterium
GCGTTGGCCATCATGTCGGCGGCGAAGGCCACCGGCTCGGCGTGGAAATTGCCGCCCGAGAGCGCCTCGTCGGCATCGGCGAAAATGAGCGGATTGTCGGTCGCCGCATTGGCCTCGGTGCGCAATGTCTCGGCTGCCATGCGCAGGACATCGAGGGCAGCGCCCATGACCTGCGGCATGCAGCGCAAGGAATAGGGATCCTGGACCTTGTCGCATGCGGCATGCGAGGCGCGGATCGCGCTGTCGGCGACAAGATGGCGCAGGATGGCGGCAACGGCGATCTGGCCGGGCTGGCCGCGCGCGGCATGAATGCGCGCATCGAAGGGGACATCGCTGCCCTTGAGCGCGTCGAGCGACAGCGCGCCGGCAACCAGCGCCGCGGCGAAGATCTGCTCGGCCCGGAACAGGGCATCGAGCGCAAGCGCGGTCGAGACCTGCGTGCCATTGAGCAGCGCCAACCCTTCCTTGGGGCCGAGTGCGATCGGTTCAAGGCCTGCCTTCGCGAGGGCATCGCGGGCGTCCGTCCGCCGCCCCGCGTCCGCCAATTCGCCCTCGCCGATGAGCGCGGCCGCGAGGTGGGCAAGGGGCGCGAGATCGCCCGAGGCGCCGACCGAACCCTGGGACGGGATGATCGGCAGGATTCCGGTCTCGAGCAGACGCAACAGGTGCCCGACGATGACGGGGCGTACACCCGACAGGCCGCGCCCGAGCGCGATTGCCTTGAGGGCCAGCACGAGCCGCACGACGGGGTCGGGAAGTGGCTCGCCGACACCGCAGCAGTGCGAGAGCACGAGATTGCGCTGCAGCTCGGCAAGGCGCTCCTCGGAAATGCGTCTCTGCGCGAGCAGGCCGAAGCCGGTATTGACGCCATAGACGGTGCGTCCGGAGGCGAGAATGCGGACGATTGCCGCAGCCGAATCCGCCATCGCCCGCTCGCTCTCCGGATCGAGCGCCAGTGCCGTCGCCTCGCCGGCCCAGACGGCCCGCAAGTCGGCCAGCGTCACCGTCCCCGGTGACAGCGTCAGCCTTGCCGTCCGCGGCATCAGCTTTCGTTCCCGATCATGGGCAGATCGAGCCCGTGCGTGCGGGCACAGGCGATGGCGCTCTCATAGCCCGCATCGGCATGGCGCATGACGCCGCTCGCCGGATCGTTCCACAGCACGCGGGCGACGCGGCGCGTGGCCTCGTCAGTGCCGTCGCAGACGACGACCTGCCCGGCGTGCTGAGAATAGCCCATGCCAACACCGCCGCCATGATGGAAGGAGACCCAGGTCGCGCCCGAGGCGGTGTTGAGGAGCGCATTCAGGATCGGCCAATCGGAGACCGCGTCCGAGCCGTCGCGCATCGCCTCGGTCTCGCGGTTGGGGCTTGCCACCGAGCCGGAGTCGAGATGGTCACGGCCGATCACCACGGGAGCCTTGAGTTCACCTTTCGCCACCATCTCGTTGAAAGCAAGGCCGAGGCGGTGGCGGTCGCCGAGACCGACCCAGCAGATGCGCGCCGGCAGGCCCTGAAAGGCGATGCGGGCACGCGCCATGTCGAGCCAGCGGTGCAGGTGCCGGTCGTCGGGCATCAGCTCCTTCACCTTCTCATCGGTGCGATGGATGTCCTCGGGGTCACCGGACAGCGCCACCCAGCGGAAGGGCCCGACGCCGCGGCAGAAAAGGGGACGAATGAAGGCCGGCACGAAGCCGGGGAAGGCGAAGGCGTCCGCGACACCCTCGTCCTTCGCCACCTGGCGAATGTTGTTGCCGTAATCGAAGACGGGAATCCCTTGCCGATGGAAGGCGAGCATGGCCTCGACATGCCGCGCGATCGAGGCACGCGCCGCCTTCTCGACCGCGGCGGGATCGCTCTCCTGCCGCTCGAGCCAGGTGTCGACGTCCCAGCCCAGAGGCAGATAGCCATGCGCCGGATCATGGGCCGAGGTCTGGTCGGTGACAGCGTCGGGGCGCACACCGCGCCGCACCAATTCCGGCAGGATCTCCGCCGCGTTGCCGAGCAGTCCCACCGAGACCGCGCGGCGCTCGCGCCCCGCCTTGTCGATGATCCCAAGCGCCTCGTCGAGACTTTCCGTCGCGCAATCGAGATAGCGGGTGGCGAGCCGCTTCTCGATGCGCGTGCGCTGGCACTCCACGGCGAGGCAGGAAGCGCCAGCCATGACCGCAGCGAGCGGCTGGGCGCCGCCCATGCCACCGAGCCCGGCGGTCAGGATCCAGCGTCCCGCAAGATCGCCGCCATAATGCTGGCGGCCCATCTCGGCAAAGGTCTCGTAGGTGCCCTGCACGATGCCCTGACTGCCGATGTAGATCCACGAGCCCGCGGTCATCTGGCCGTACATCATGAGGCCCTTGCGATCGAGGGCGTTGAAATGCTCCCAGGTCGCCCAGCGGGGCACCAGATTGGAGTTGGCGATCAGGACCCGTGGCGCGTCGGCATGGGTGCGGAAGACACCAACCGGCTTGCCCGACTGGACGAGCAGGGTCTCGTCCGCCTCGAGCCGGCGCAGCGTGGCGACGATGGCGTCGAAGGCGGCCCAATTGCGCGCCGCCTTGCCGATGCCGCCATAGACCACCAGCTCCTCCGGCCGCTCGGCGACCTCGGGATCGAGATTGTTCATCAGCATGCGCAGCGGCGCTTCCGTGAGCCAGCTCTTTGCGGACAGGCGCGGTCCCCGCGGGGCGGTAATGCGGCGCACATTGGGGCTCTGGTCGTCCATCGGCATTGCTTTCTCCCGGGCGAGCGACGACGTAATTGTCTATACAGCCTGCGCCGCCCGCACGGCAAGTATGCGCTGACGCCGTTCAGGGCCGGAAGCGGCCACGGATCTCGTAGCGCGAGCCGGCGTGAAGGAGTTCGGCCACCGAGGCGACCTCGCCCTTCGACCAGGTGCGGCGGCTGACGACGAGGCAGGGCTCGTGCGGTGCGAGCGCGAGCAGCTCGCGGATGTCCGGCGGTGGCGCCATGGCGTGAATGCGGTGCTCGACCTCCTCAAGGGGTGCCACCCGGGTCAGGTAGGCGTAACTCGTCTCGCGGCTGAGATCGATATGCAGATAGCCGGGCGCCACGCGCTCGTTGACATGCCGGTCCTCGATCAGCACCGGCACGCCGTCACGGCAGTGCAGCACCCGGGCATGGATCAGTGTCGCTCCCTCAGCAAGGCCGAACCGCTCGGCGAGGTCGCGGTTGGCGGCGACCCGTCGGTGGGCGAGGACGCGGCGCCCGTGGACATGGCCCTGTTCGGCGAGTTCCTCGGCGATGTCGCGGATGGCGAGAAGCTCGCCATGGGCGCGCCGGTCGGCAACGAAAGTACCGACGCCGGGGACGCGCTCGACGACGCCGGCGTCAGCCAGCTCGCGCAGGGCCCGGTTGGCGGTCATGCGTGAGACCCGGAAGCGGGCGACCAGCTCCGGCTCCGAGGGAACCCGCTCGCCGACGCCGTATGTGCCGGACGCGATGCCGTCAAGGATCATCTCCTTGATCTGACGATAGAGCGGCACATTGCCCCGCGTCACCGCCTGCCGGCTGACAGCTCTGTCCATCTCCTCACTCATTCTGCACCAGGCCAGGCGCGCCGGCCCGCATGCCAGCTCGCGCGCAGTGGGCTGAGCCCTATCCAATAGCACAGCTCGACCGGCTCGGCGATCGACCAGATTGACAGATCGGCGGCCTTGCCGACCTCGAGCGTACCGATCTCGGCGGCAAGCCCCAGCGCCTGCGCGGCGTGGATGGTCATGCCGCTGAGTGCCTCCTCGACACTAAGGCCGAACAGGCAGCAGCCCATATTGAGGACGATAAGCGGCGAGAGGAGCGGCGACGAGCCCGGATTGCAATCGCTGGCAAGGGCGATGGTGACGCCGGTGCGGCGCATCGCCGCGAGCGGCGGCTTTTGGTTTTCTCCGAGAAAATAATAGGCACCAGGCAGAAGCACAGCGACGGTACCGACCTCCGCCATCGCGGCGATGCCCGCCGCATCGGCATGTTCGAGATGGTCGGCACTGAGTGCATGATACCGTGCGGCCAGCGCCGCGCCGCCGCCATCGGAGAGCTGATCGGCATGGAGGTGCACGGCAAGCCCGTGGGCGCGCGCGGCGGCCAGGACGCGCGCCACCTCGGCAGGGGCGAAGGCGATCCGTTCGAGAAAGGCATCGACCGCATCCGCGAGGCCGGCCGCGGCGACCACCGGGATCATCTCCTCGCAGACCTGCGTGATATAGGCGTGGCGGTCGACGCCGTCATCGGGCGGCAGCGCGTGGGCGCCCAGGAAGGTGCGCCGGATGCGCACCGGGCGAAGCTCTCCAAGCTTGCCGGCTGCCCGCAGCATGCGGCATTCGCTGTCGAGCTCAAGGCCGTAGCCGGACTTGATCTCGACCGTCGTGACACCTTCCGCGCGCAGCGCATCGAGGCGCGGCAGACTTGCCGCCACCAGCTCCTCCTCGCTCGCCCGCCGCGTCGCTTCGACGGTGGCGCGGATGCCGCCGCCGGTGCGCGCGATTTCCTCATAACCGGCGCCCTTGAGACGCAGCTCGAACTCGCGCGCGCGGTTGCCGGCGAAAACGAGATGGGTGTGGCAGTCGATGAGCCCGGGAAGGATCCACGCGCCGGCGAGGTCCTCGACCTGACGGGCGAGCTTCTCGGCCGGTGCCGGCAGCGCGCTCCCGGGGCCGACCCAGGCGATCCGGTCGCCGGCGATCGCGAGCGCGCCACCGCGGATGATCCCGAGGGCGCTGTCGACCTCGCTACGCGGCGCCATGGTGGCGAGATTGGCATTGATGAAGAGATGATCCCACATGATCCGGCCGGCCGTGCTCTCCGTGCTGTACAGCGCGCGCCATCTTGCGGCATTCTTGGCCGGTTCGCCAGTGGGCGGGCGCGGATGGCAACGGGGCGCGACGGATGACGGCAGGACAATCGGAGACGCGCGGCTGGCATTCGCTGGCCCATCTTCTGGGTGGAGACGGTTCGGCACCCGTGGGCCTCATGGGGGCCCCGCTCGCCGAGCGCTCGCTGACGCCGGGGCGCTGCGACCTCGCACCCGGGATCGTCAGACGGACGCTCTCGCGTCTGAGCAGCTACGATCTCGAAAGGGGGCTGGATCTCGCATCGCTGACTGTCTTCGATGCCGGCGATCTCGACCTGCGGCTGGTGCCGCCGGCGGAGGCGCTTGCGCCGGTGCGCGAGCGCATGGCCGCGCTTTGCGACGCCCATGAGCTTGCCGTCATGATCGGCGGCAACAATGCGATAACGCGGCCCGGGGTGCGCGGCCTCGACCCGACGCTCGAGCGGGTGGCGCTGCTGACACTCGATGCCCATTTCGACCTGCGGGACACCGATCTCGGCCTGACCAATGGCAATCCGGTGACCGCTCTGCTCGAAGACGGTCTCGCCGGGACACGGATCTCGCAAATCGGCCTGCAACCCTTCGCCAACACCCCCCGCATGCGGGCGCGGGCGGAAGAGGCGGGCATCGTCTGGCACACCATGGCCGAGGTGCGACGCGATGGTCTGCTGCCGCTCGTCGAGAAGGAGCTTGCGCGGCTGTCGCAGCTTGCCGAGATGATCTATGTCGATTTCGACATCGACGTCATTGCCCGTCATGAGGCGCCGGGTGCGCCGGGGGCACGGCCGGCCGGGATTTCGGCCGCAGAGTTTTTTGCAGCGGCGCGCCGAATTGCCAGGCACCCGAAAGTGCGCGCGGTCGATCTGACCGAGTTCGATCCCAGCCTCGACGTCAGCGACATGACAGCGCTCGTCGCCGGCCGCTGGTTTGCGGAAATTCTCGCCGGCTTTGCGTCGCGCTAGATCCGGCGATCGAGCGACAGGGCTGCGGGGCCGGCGACCGCTTGGGTTGCCTTTGCATCGGTGCCATAGCGGCGCACAACGCCACGCTGGCGCACCGCTTCCTCGGAGATCGCCCGCACGATCCCCTCGGTCACGGTCTTCAGCCGAATAAGGATACGGGCGTGCCGCTTGAGCTCCGCCCGAAAGGCCTCTGTCGCGGCCTTGAGCTGGCGCCGGATCGGCGAGTCCCGTTCTCCGAGCAGCGCCGCTTCCTCGGCGCGCACGCGGGCGAGGGCGGCGCGATACTCCTCGGTCAGGCGCAGCTTCTCACCCTGCAGGATCTTCGTTTCATGTGGGCGGCGACTTTCGAGAAGGGCATTCTCGCGCTCGATCAGCCGCCTGAGCGCGGCCGTCGTCTCCATGAGATGGGCGACCGCTGCCGGCAGGTCCTGATGCCCCTCAGTCGTGGCTCCGGATTCCGTCTTGTCGGTCATTGCTGTGCCTCCTGGATGGATATGAGTTCACGATAGACGGCATCAGCGATACCGACGCCGCCATTCTTCGCGATGCTCTTGCCCATTTCGTCGATGAGCAGGGAGCGGTAAATCTCCTCGGCGTGGCCGCCGCCAAAGAGACCATCTGTCGAGAGGCCTTCGAACATCGGGCGAAGCATCTGCCCGATAAAGACCGCCTCAAAGTCCTCGGCCGCCTTGCGTGTGGCGCGCTCGCGCGCGCTTTTGTCGCCCTTGCCCGCCGCCGCGAGCTCCTGGTGGACCGCCTTCAGGCGGGCGCCGGCGCGGTTTTCGATCGCGACGAAGGCATCGACCGGCGGCAGCGAAGCAGTCCCCGCGTCCATCACATCACCTCGATTTCCGCCTGCAGCGCTCCGGCCGCCTTGATCGCCTGGAGGATCGAGATCATGTCGCGTGGGCCGACGCCGAGAGCGTTGAGGCCGTCGACGAGCTCCTGCAGGGTCACGCTCTCGGTGACGATGCCGAGACGGTTCTCCTTGCCGGTATCGACATCGATCTGGGTGCGCGGCACGACCGCCGTCTGGCCCTGCTCGGACAGGGCAGGCGGCTGCGAGACAACCGGCGTCTCGGTGATCCGGATGGTGAGATTGCCTTGGGCGATGGCGACCGTGCTGACGCGCACTTCGGCACCCATGACGATGACTCCCGAGCGGTCGTCGATCACCACCTTGGCCGGCATATCCGGCTCGACCATCACCTGCTCGACCGAGGTCAGGAGCTCGGGCATGCTAAGGGTGGTGTCGACGGGCCTTTCGAGCAGCACCGTGGTCGGATCGGTCATGCGCGCGACTTCGGCACCGAGATGGCTGTTGATCGCGGTGGCGATCCGCTGCGCGGTCGTGAAGTCGGGATTGCGCAGTGCCAGCCGGATGCGGTTGACGCCCGTCAGATCGAACGGGATTTCGCGTTCGACGATGGCCCCGCCGGCGATGCGGCCCGAGGTCGGCACGCCCTGGCTGATACTTCCTGCCGCACCCTGGGCCGCAAAGCCGGCGACGGCGATCGGCCCCTGGGCGACGGCATAGACCTCGCCGTCGGCGCCAAGCAGCGGCGTGACGAGCAGGATGCCGCCCCGCAGATCCTCGGCGTCGCCCATGGTTGCCACCTGGACGTCGATTCGCATGCCCTGGCGGGCGAAGGGCGGCAGGTCGGCGGTCACCATCACCGCGGCGACATTGTCGGTCTTGATGTTGGTCGCATCCCGCGTGTTGACGCCAAGCCGCTCAAGCATGGCCTCGAGGCTCTGCTGCGTGAAGGGCGCATTGCGCAGAGTGTCGCCGGTGCCGTCGAGGCCGACCACAAGTCCATAGCCGACGAGCTGGTTCTCGCGCACGCCCTCGATGCTGACGAGGTCCTTGAGCCGCGAGGCGGCACGCACGGGCGTCGCCAGCGCGCCCGCGACGAGGGATGCGAGCAGGAGGATGCGGAAAAGCGGGCGAATCATCATCTTCGCAGACACCTCGTTATGGCATGGACGCGGATCGCGCGAGCATTCTGCCAACTGTTATGCGAAGATCGTGCCAGATGCGCCGCCACGAAGAATGGCGGCCTTCCGGGCGCGCGGGCCAGTGGACCCGCGCGTTTCGCGGTCTTTTTTGCCGGGCTGCAGGGCAAGACTTGCTCTTGCACCGGGAGCACCGGTAGTTTGTGCCCATGCGGATCAGTGGACCAGGCAAGACCGACGCTCCGGCTCTGCGCAAGACGAGCGGCAAGAAGAAGAGCGGGTCATCGGGCTTTACCGATGCGCTTGCTGCGGGCGACGCGGCAGACGCCGCTTCGGCCTCGCGTGCAGCGCAACCGGTCGGGCCGGTCGCCGCAGTCGATGCCCTGCTCGCGCTTCAGGAGGCGCCGGACGCCGCGAGCGGTCGCTCGAAGGGCGTGGCCCGGGCCGAGGAGATGCTGGCGCTTCTCGAGGATGTGCGGCGCGGCATCCTGCTGGGCGCCATTCCGCGAAGCAAGCTGCGCCAGCTTGCCGATCTCGCACGCCGTCGCCGCGAAGGATTCGTCGATCCGGCGCTCGATTCCATTCTTGATGACATCGAGTTGCGGGCCGAGGTCGAGCTCGCAAAACTGGAAAGCGGTGAGTAACGGCTTCGCGCTTGCCGCCCGCCGGTGAAATCATTATAAAGCCCGCGCGCCGGCGCCGCCCGCCCTCTGGGCGACAGTCGGCGGTCGCCCTTCGCATGCGGGAGCGAATACGCAGTATGAGCATCGACCTGCCACCGGATTACCGTCCCTCGCCCGACGAGGAGTTCATGAACGAACGCCAACGCGAGTATTTCCGGCGCAAACTTCTCAAATGGCGCGAGGACATCCTGCGGGAATCGAAGGAAACGCTCGCCAGCCTGCAGCAGGAAAGCCTCAAGGAGCCGGACATCGCGGATCGTGCCTCGTCGGAGACGGACTGGTCGATCCAGCTCCGGACCCGCGATCGCCAGCGCAAGCTGATTGCCAAGATCGATGCCGCCTTGCGCCGCATCGAGCTTGGCGAGTACGGCTATTGCGAGGTCACCGGCGACCCGATCAGCCTGCAGCGGCTCGACGCGCGTCCGATCGCCACCATGACGCTCGAGGCGCAGGAGCGGCACGAGCGGATGGAAAAGGTTCATCGCGACAACTGAGCGCCGCCCGTACCCTCCGGCCGATCAGGCGTCGCTGTCCGCGGTGCCTTCCCTGAGGCGCGGCAGGAGTTCGGCGAAATTGCAAGGCCGAAATCGGATGTCGAGCTGGTCCTTGAGGATCATCTCCCAGGCATCGCGGCAGGCCCCCGGCGAGCCGGGCAGGGCGAAAATATAGGTGCCACCGGCGACGCCC
>RFKS01000155.1 GCA_003694205.1 Alphaproteobacteria bacterium
CGTCGCGTTGAGCGCGAGCAGGTTGGTCTGGCCGGCAATGTCGTCGATCAGCTTGATGACATGGCCGATCTTCTCCGAGAATTCGGCGAGGTGTCCGATCACCTGGTCCGCCGCCTCGGCATCGGAGAGCGCTTCATTGGAGGCATCGGTCGTGCGTTTCATCTGGTCATTGAGCTGCTGCACTGAGGCAGCGAGCTCTTCCGCCGCCGCGGCGGCGGTACGCACATTGTCCGCGCTCTGATCGGCGGCATTGGCGACCGAGGTGCTGTTGTTGCTCATGGCCTCGATGGCGGCGCCGACGCGCTCGGCAAGCTCTTGCATGTGATGCACCGACTCCGCGGCGCTCTTGAGCGTCGCCACGACATCCGATTCGAATCGTTTGCCATGGGCGCTGAGGACCTCTGCCGCCTCTTCGCGCACCATCTCGTGATGCGTTGCAGCCATGATCTCGTTGACGAGGAAGTTCAGCCGGTTGATGGCGACGACGGCGTCGGCCAGCCGCTCCGGCTCGCCGGCGAGTGCTTCTGCCACATGCGCAAGCGCGCGATCGAAGATCACCGCATAGGCCGGCAGATAGTAGCGCGGCTCGAGCCCGATGCGGTGCATGAAGGCGCCGCGCTCGGAAATCACCTGACCCCAGCGGCGGTCCATGCTGGCGGTAAAGAGATGGTGCCAGAACTCGATCTGCCGCACCTTGTACGCCTCGAGCTTCGACGTGTCGATCGCCGCCCGCGCCTTGTCGGTCTTGAGAAGGCGGGTGAAGAAGTCGTCGATGATGGACGGAAAATGCGGTGCCAGGATCGGCCACAAGGGCGCCAGCCGCTGTTGCAGGGCTCCACCATCGGCAAAACCGTTGATGCGGTCCTGCATTTCCAGCTTGTATGTGATGTCACTGAGCTCATCCAGAATACCGGTTTTCTGGATGACAAGCGCGTCTGCCTCGCTCATAGAGCCCCCAATCGCGAAGTGAAGTGTCACGGGTTGATGGCCGGACTATCGCGCGTCAGAGTTAAAAGGATATTAAAACTGGAACGGTTCGGACCATCTTCACACGGGTGTGACCGGTCGCAAGCGTACGCGGCCGGCGAGCGGAGCGGCAGGACATGGACGCTTATCTTGATCTGCTGAGGCGGGTACGCCACGAGGGCGTGCGCAAGGGGGACCGCACCGGTACGGGCACGCTCAGCCTGTTCGGCCACCAGATGCGCTTCGATCTCCGCCGCGGCTTTCCCGTGCTGACCACGAAGAAGCTGCATCTGCGCTCGATCATCCACGAGCTTTTGTGGTTCCTGAGCGGCGACACAAATGTCGCCTATCTCAGGCGCCACGGCGTCAGCATCTGGGACGAATGGGCCGATGAGAAGGGCGATCTCGGGCCCGTCTACGGCAAGCAGTGGCGGCGCTGGGAGACCGCCGACGGGCGCGTCATCGACCAGATGGCAAATGTGGTCGAGGCCCTTCGCCGCACACCCGATTCGCGACGTCTCGTGGTCTCCGCCTGGAACGTTGGCGAGATCGATCGCATGGCGCTGCCGCCGTGCCACTGCCTGTTCCAGTTCTATGTCGCCGAGGGGCGGCTCTCCTGCCACCTCTATCAGCGCTCGGCAGACCTCTTTCTCGGCGTGCCGTTCAACATCGCGAGCTATGCACTGCTGACCATGATGGTGGCGCAGGTGACGGATCTTGAGCCGGGCGACTTCGTCCACTCCTTTGGCGACGTCCACCTTTATCTCAATCATCTCGAACAGGCCGACGAGCAACTCCGCCGCACGCCTCTGCCGCTGCCCGAGATGCGTCTCAATCCCGACGTGCGCTCGCTCTTCGACTTCCGCTACGAGGATTTCGAGCTCGTCGGTTACAAGGCGCACCCGCACATCAAGGCGCCGGTCGCAGTGTGAGGCGTCAGCTTGCGAGCGTTTTCAAAAAATCGAGGACGAGCGCATTGCCGCGCGGCTCGAAGAGGTCCCAGCCATGGGTGGCGCCCGGGAGCACGATGCGGCGGATATTGTCGCCGCCGGCAGCGGCGAGGCGTGCCGATTGCGTGACCGGCACGGTGGTATCCCGATCGCCGTGGAATATGAGTACCGGCTCGCTGACCGCGGCGATACGGCCGATCGAGTCAAAGCGGTCGGAGAGCAGCAGGTCGACAAACCAGTGCGGATACTGGTCGTAGCCCATCTCGGCGATCGAGGCGAAGGGCGCGGCGAGGACGACACCGGCGAGGTCGCGTTCGGCCGCCAGCGGCACGGCAACGCCCGTACCGAGCGAGTAGCCGTAAACGACCACGGTCGCAGGCGCGATGCCCTTCGCCGCGAGCCAGTCGAGCGCGGCTTCGGCATCGGTGAGGAGCCCTTCGTCACTGGGGCTGCCCGGATTGCCGCCATAGCCGCGGTAATCGAGCATCAGCACGCCGTAGCCGGCATCGACGAGCGCTTTCACGCCGCGCGGATAATGCCCGATGCTGCGGTAATTGCCATGGAGATAGAGCACCGTGCGCTTCCCCGGCTGCGGCGCGATCCACCAGCTGTTGAGCTGAAGGCCGTCAGCGGTCGGAATGCGGACGACCTCGACCGGAAAGGGCACCTCCGCAGGATCGGGGACCTGGTCGGAGGCGCGGAAGATCCGCGCCTTGTAATAATAGTGAAGTCCGACACCCGAGGCGCCCGTAAGCAGGAGGAGGGCGACAAGGGCTGTAGCGATGCGCCGGATCATGGGGCACGAACCTCCGGTCTGTCTTGACGTTTGTGGAGCTGCCGGATGCATTTGCACCCGGCGCCGTCAAATTGTTCCATAAGGATTTCTTAAAGCTCTGTTGCGTATCAAGAGAAAAAGGGAAGCAACCGCCTCGCAAGCATAGAGAAGAAATCGCCGTGATCAACGACTCGCGTGAACAGGCCGCCGAATTCGCCACAACGGCGACGCGGCTCATGCAGGAGCATGGTGTCGCGCCGACACCGGCAAATTTCCAGGTCTGGTACAGCTATGCGACGGGCCGCGATGCCGCGCTCAACCGCGCTATCGACATCCTCGTCAGCAATGACTGCGAGTTCAACGAGGCGCGGAATGCCGAGATCTACGAGCAGTTTTTCGGCCTCGATGCGCGTGGCGCGGCGCTCGAGGAGGCCGGTGGCAAGCTTGAGGAACTGGTCAGCACGGTGGTGACCCAGATCGGCGATGCCCGGGAGGACGTGTCCGGCTTCGGCGACCGTGTGGAGGGGCTGTCGCGGCCGGCGCAGGAAAATCTGTCGGCTGACGATTTGCGCAAGGTGGCGAGCCCCCCTGCACTTCGACTGGGGGCGTCTCGGAAGAGCAAAAGGCATCTACTACCACCTGCCGCCGGA
>RFKS01000156.1 GCA_003694205.1 Alphaproteobacteria bacterium
GGCATGCACGAAGGCCAGGACCCGGGCCTCGGGATGGGCCGCGAGCGCCGCCTCGACCCTGTCCGGATCCGGCGGCCGGCCCCATTCGTCATCGACGGTAACGACCGTAGCACCTAGCCGGCGTGCCATCTCGGTCAGCCGCCCACCAAAGGCGCCATTGCGACAGATGACCGCCGTCTCGCCGGGCTCGAGCAGATTGGCAAGGCAGGATTCCATCGCCGCCGTCGCGGGTGCCGACAGGGCGAAAGTCATGCGGTTCGCGGTGCCAAAGAGGACTCGCAGATCCGTCTTCAGCCGCTCCATGAACTCCTGGAACGCCGGGTCGAGATGCCCGATCGTCGGTGCCGCCATCGCCTGACGCACGCGCGCCGGTACGTCGGAGGGGCCGGGGCCCATCAGATGGCGAACGGGGGGCTCGAAGGAAGGCATGTCACGGGACTCCGTCATCGCTTGGTACAAGGGTGCCTGCTTTGTGCCCGATCGCAGCGCCGTGGCCAAGTCCGGGCTTGCCATCGCGTGAAGATCGTCATATTGTGCCGATATATATCGACACGATATGCGAGGGAGAAAAACGATGAAACTGAGTCCGTTCGCTGCCGGGATTTTCGCGATGGCGATGCTGGCTGGCGGCACAGCCCTGGCGGCGCCGGTATCGCAGTCGCGGGAGGTGCCGGACTTCCGCAAGATCGAGATCAATGGCGGCATGGACGCGACCGTTACCGTCGGCAAGCCGCGTGCGGTCACCATCCATGCCGATGCGGACGATCAGGAGCGCATCAAGACCGAAGTCCGCGGCGATACCCTGGTCATCAAGATGAAGGGCAATTTCCGCAGCACGCGCGGCATTCGTGCCGAGATCAGCGTGCCGGCGCTCGATGGGTTCGCCATCAACGGCTCGACCGACGCCACGGTGAGCGGCGTCGATGCAAAGCGATTCGATCTCGAGATCAACGGCTCGGGCGATATCGAGATCTCGGGCACCGGTGGCAACTGCGACTTCGAGATCAATGGCTCGGGCGACCTGTCGGCGCGCAATTTCCGATGCACCGACGTCGCGGTCGAGATCTCGGGTTCCGGTGATGCCGAAATCTTTGCCTCAGGTGCGCTCGAGGTCGAGGTCTCCGGCTCGGGCGATGTCGACGCCTGGGGCGGGCCGAAGGTGAAGAGCGTGTCCATCTCCGGCTCGGGCGATTTCACCGCGCATCACTAGAAAGCCGGTTGCGGGTGCCGCAAAGGCGCCCCAATCCGACCCCGTTTGCGCCCGATTGATCGCGCAGAGAAAGACGTGTTGGCCACGTCTTTGCCCGGTCGCACCCGGTTCAGGCATCCCCCATCCCCCAACTCCCCCACCTGAACCCGCGACCGGGCCTTTTCCGCCCGCCGGCGCGATCAACCGGCAGCTGCCGCGCCCCTCCCCGCAAGCCCCTTGAAGCGCCCGCCGGCTGCGGTCACACTCGCCTCGCATTCGCCGGCGTTCAAGGGAGCCTTCCATGCGTCTTTTCGAGCTTTGCGCGGCCGATCGCGATATTCGTTTCTCGCCCTTCGTGTGGCGGGTCCTGCTGGCGCTCGCCCACAAGGGACTTGCGGTCGAGCGCGTGCCCTGCCGTTTCCTCGAGAAGGAACCCTTCGCGCCCTCGGGCTCGAAGACCGTGCCGGTGCTCGAGGACGACGGCACTTGGGTTGCCGACAGCTGGAGGATCGCCTGCTATCTCGAGGACCGCTATCCCGAGGCCCCCTCGCTGTTCGGCGGCGATCGCGGGCGGGCGCTCTGCCGCTTCGTCACCCATTGGGCCGACCGGGTCGTGCTCTCGGGGCTCTTTCCGATGATTGCGGCGGACGTCTGCGACTGTCTGGAAGAACCCGACCGGAGCTATTTTCGCGAAAGCCGGGAAAAGCGCCTCGGGCAGGATCTCTATGCCCTGCGCGAAACGCGGGAGGAACGCCTCGGCCCGTTCCGCGCCGCGCTCGCGCCCTTACGCGCACAGGTCTCGGAGCAGCCCTTCGTTTCGGGCCAGGACCCGGCCTATGCCGACTATGCCATCGCCGGCGGCTTCATCTGGTGCCGCGGCGCCTCGGCCCTCGAGGTGCTCGAGCCCGATGATCCGGTCCACGCCTGGCGCGAGCGCATGCTCGACCTTTTTGATGGCCTCGCACGCAAGGCCAAGCGCGCGCATTGACCCCTTCACCTCGCGCGCTCCCTAGCGTATGAGGAGAACGCCCGTGCCGTTCGGTCAACAGGGCAATACAATCCAGATGGGGTGAGACCGTGACCGCAGTCCCGATGCTCGAAGCCCGCGCGCTCGTCCGCCGTTTCGGCCCCGTCACCGCCGTCGACGGCGTGTCCTTCGCCATCGCTCGCGGCGACGTCCTCGGCCTTCTCGGCCCCAACGGGGCCGGCAAGACCACGACCATGAAGATGCTGACCGGCTTCCTCGCGCCGAGCGCCGGCTCCGCCCGCGTCCTCGGCCACGATGTGGCGGAGGAGCCGGTGATGGCGCGCCAGCATCTCGGCTATCTCCCCGAGGGAGCGCCGCTTTATGACGACATGACGGCCGCGGGCTTCCTGCGCTTCATCGCCGATGTGCGCGGCCTCGCGGGCACCGCGGCGGCAGACGCGATCGCCCGCGCCGTCGCGACACTGCATCTCGAGCCGGTGCTCGAGCAGCCGATCGAGACACTGTCCAAGGGCTATCGTCGCCGCGTCGCGCTGGCGCAAGCGATCCTGCACGACCCTGACGTGCTCATTCTCGACGAGCCCACCGACGGGCTCGACCCCAACCAGAAGCACGAGGTGCGGCACCTGATGGAGCGCATGGCGGCGGAAAAGGCGATCATCGTCTCGACCCATATTCTCGAGGAGGTCGAGGCCTTCTGCACCCGCGTCATCATCATCGATCGCGGGCGGATCGTCGCCGATGGCGCGCCCTCGGAGCTCAAGGCCCGCTCGCGCTATGCCGGTGCGGTCACGGTCGAGCTGCCGCGTGAGAGCGTCGAGGCGGCGGCCGCAAGGCTCGGCGCACTGCCGATGGCGTCGGGCATCGAACGACAGGACGAAAGTGGCATCGCACAACTGACCGTGCTGCCCGGGGGAGACGGGGACCTTCTCGGCGCGGTGCGCGATGCACTGGCGGCCGAGGGCATAGGCGTGCGCAGGCTGGCACTCGAGGCGGGCCGACTCGACGACGTCTTCCGTGCCCTCACCCACTCCGACGCGGCCACCGACGCGCTGCGCGCCGAGGCGGCGGCCTGAACACGCACGTCATGACACTTGAGAGGGAAGCCACGCGATGACCGGCATCAGGAGCGTGATGAAGCGCGAGTTCCAGAGCTATTTCGCGACCCCGCTCGCCTATGTCTTCATCGTCATCTATCTTGTGCTATCGGGCATCTTCACCTTCTATGTCGGCGGCTTTTACGAGCGCGGGCGCGCCGATCTCGAGCCCTTCTTCATCTATCAGCCATGGCTTTTTCTCTTTCTCGTGCCGGCGGTTGCCATGCGGCTGTGGGCGGAAGAGCGCAAGACCGGCTCGATTGAGCTTCTGCTGACCCTGCCGGTCACCATCGGCGAGGCCGTGCTCGGCAAGTTCCTCGCCGCCTGGGCCTTCATTGGCATCGCCCTCGCGCTCACCTTTCCCGTCTGGATCACCGTCAACTATCTCGGCGATCCCGACAATGGCGTGATTGCCGCCTCCTATCTCGGAGCCTGGCTGATGGCCGGCGGCTATCTTGCCATCGGCTCCGCGATGTCGGCGGCGACCAAGAACCAGGTTGTCGCCTTCGTGCTTGCGGTGACCGTCTGTTTCCTGTTCACGGTGAGCGGTCTTCCCA
>RFKS01000157.1 GCA_003694205.1 Alphaproteobacteria bacterium
CCCGCGGGCACCGTGACGCTGCGCCCGTCGATCTCGAGGCGCACCATCTCGCGCGCCTGCGACGGCGGCGTTCCGAAATCGCGCTCTTTCAGCAGAGCCATATCCGTGCTCCTTTCAGCACTATAGCATATTCTCTCACTTGGCCCGAAGTTCGCCGGCGAAATGGGTCATGACACTCTTGACCGGCTGCGGCGTGAGCCCACCCATGGCGCAGAGTGAGCCCTCCTCCATGACCTCGAGCAGATCCTCGAGCAGGCGCCAGTTCTTCTCCGGCTCGGCGCCAGCGCGCAGGCGGTCGAGGACCTCCATGCCGCGCACCGCGCCGATGCGGCAGGGCGTGCACTTGCCGCAGGATTCATGGGCGCAGAATTCCATCGCATAGCGGGCCTGCGCGCCCATATCGGCGCTGTCGTCGAAGACCACGATGCCGCCATGGCCGAGCATCGCGCCGGCCTCGGCGAAGGCCTCGTAATCAAGCGGGATGTCGAGCTTCGCCGCCGGGATATAGGCCCCGAGTGGCCCACCCACCTGCACCGCCTTCAGCGGCCGGCCGCTTGCCGTCCCGCCGCCGATCTCCTCGACGAGGGTGCGCAGCGAGAGCCCGAAGGGCGCCTCATAAAGCCCGCCGCGGCGTATGTTGCCGGCGAGCTGAAAGGCGGTGGTGCCGCGCGAGCGGCCGCTGCCATGGTCGCGATAGGCCTCCGCACCCTCGGCGAGGATGAAGGGCACCGCTGCCAGGGTCAGCACATTGTTGATGACGCTCGGGCAGCCGAAGAGCCCGGAGACGGCGGGCAGCGGCGGCTTGGCGCGAACCTCGCCGCGCTTTCCCTCGAGGCTCTCGAGCATCGAGGTTTCCTCGCCGCAGATATAGGCACCGGCGCCGAGACACAGCCGGATGTCGAAGGCACGGCCGGAGCCCAGAACGTCGGCACCGAGCAGCCCCGCCTCGCGCGCGCGGCCGAGCGCCTCGGTGAAGATCATACGGGCAAGCGGGTATTCGGAGCGGAGAAAGACGACGCCCTCCTCTGCGCCGACGGCGAGGCCCGCGATGACCATGCCTTCGATGAGCAGCCAGGGGTCGCACTCGATCAGCATCCGGTCGGCGAAGGTGCCCGAGTCCCCCTCGTCTGCATTGCAGACGACGTATTTGCGCGCGGCCTCGGTCTCCAGCACCGTCTTCCACTTGATTCCGGTCGGAAAGGCGGCACCGCCACGCCCGCGCAGGCCCGACTCGGTGACCGCCGCGACGATCGCCGCGGGCGCCATCTCGAGCGCCGTACGAAGGCCGGCGAGCCCGCCATGCGCCTCATAGTCGGCGAGTGAGAGCGGGTCGGTGACGCCGGCGCGGGCGAAGGTGAGCCGCGTCTGCCCGGCAAGCCACGGGATCGCATCCGCGGCACCCTGCCTCAAGGCATGCGCGCCGCCCGCGAGAAATCCGGCATCGAACAGCGCCGGCACCTCGCCTGTCGTCACCGGGCCATAAGCGATGCGGCCGTCCGGCGTCTCCACCTCGACCAGTGGCTCGAGCCAGGCGGCACCGCGCGAGCCGTTGCGCACGATGTCGACAGCGCTGCCGCGCGCCTCCGCTTCGCGCATGATCGCCCCTGCCACCTCGTCCGCGCCGAGCGAGAGTGCTGTGGTCTCGCGGGGGATGAAAACGCGCACGGCTGTGCTCATGCCCGGACTCCCTTGCGACAGGCGGCGACCAGCATGTCGAGGCGCGTGGCGTCGACACGACCATGAACCGTCTCACCGATCATCACCGCCGGCGCGGCCGCGCAATTGCCGAGACAGTAGACCGGCTCGAGCGTGAGTCCCTCGCCTGCATTCGTCTCTCCGAAATCGAGCCCGAGAACCTCTTTCGCATGCGCCGTGAGCCCGCGCGACCCCATGGCCTGACAGGCCTCCGCCTGACAGATGCGCACGACATGGCGTCCCGGCGGGCGGTCGCGGAAATCATGATAGAAGCTGATGACGCCATGCACCTCGGCGCGGCTCAGATTGAAGGCATCGGCAAGCGGCGCAATCAATTCCCCATCGACATAGCCGAAGCGGGCCTGCAATGCGTTGAGCGCCGCGAGCAGGCCACCCGGCTCGGCGACATGCTCGGCGATGATCGACCGCGCGACGGCGGGATCGAAGTCGGTCTTCGACGGTGATTGCCTGGTCATATTTCGCACCTCATTCCGCCACCGCCCCGAACAGCCCGTGGGGATCGTGAAAGCAGAGCATGGAATCGGCGCGTGCCAGGGCGACAAGCGTGAGCCGCGCCCGGCGCGCGAGTTCGATGGCAAGGCCGGTCGGCGCCGAGACTGTGACCAGCGCGGGGATGCGTGCCATCACCGCCTTTTCGACAAGCTCAAAGGAGCAGCGGCTGGTGAGCAGGGCAAAACCCTCCCCTGCATCGAAAGGGCCACGCGCCAGGGCCCCGATCAGCTTGTCGAACGCATTGTGCCGCCCGATATCCTCGCGTACCGCCAGGATGCGCCCCGACGGGTCGCAGAAGGCGGCCGCGTGAACGGCGCCCGTCTCGGCATTGAGCGGCTGATGGCGCGGCAACTCATCAAGCGCGCGATCGATGGCGCCGCGGGTGAGCTGCGGTGCCGTATCAAGCGGCGGCAACGTGCGCACCGCCTCCTCGAGTTCCTCAAGACCGCAAACGCCGCAATTGCTTTGCCCGACCAGATTGCGCCGGCGCCGGATGAGCGCCTCGAAGCGGGATCGCGGGATGGACAGATCGACAAGCATGCCGGCCTCGCCGGTGCGCACCTCGACCGCCTCGACCTCCTCGGGACCGTCGACGATTCCTTCCGAGAGCGAGAAGCCGACCGCGAAATCCTCATAGTCGGCCGGGGTGAGCATCATCACCACATGCGCGATGCCATTATAGGAGAGCGCCACCGGCACCTCGTTTGCCACCGCACGCGCGATGGTGTCGCGGCTGCCCGCAGCGAGGCGCCGAGCGGGGAGGATCGCCACCACCGGCCACGATTCCGGCGCGCCAGTCCGATCGCCCGCCTTTTTCACTGCCCGCATCGCCTCCTCTCCTCATCCCTTGAGGAGGGCCGCATGATGGCGGAGATGGTCCGCCATGAAGGTCGCGATGAAATAATAGCCATGATCATAGCCGGCGTGACGACGCAATTCCAAGGGATAGCCGACGCGCCGGCAGGCCTCCTCGAACAGGTGCGGATGAAGCTGCTTCTCCAGGAACTGATCCGCCAGTCCCTGATCGACCAGCAGCTTCGGCCGCGACGGGGCATCCGTCAGCCGGCTGACGATCTCGGTCGCGTCGTGATCCTTCCACGCCTCGCGATCGGGACCGAGATAGGCGGTGAATGCCTTCTCGCCCCACGGGCAACGCGTCGGCGCGGCAATCGGCGCGAAGGCCGAGATGCTCCTGTAGGTTTCGGGATGCCTGAGACCTATGGTCAGCGCCCCGTGCCCACCCATGGAGTGGCCGAAGATTCCCTGCCGCTCGGGATCGCCCGGGAAATTGGCGAGCACGGCATCGCGAAGATCGCGCGTGATGTAGCTCAGCATTTTGTAATGCTTTGCCCACGGCTCCTTTGTGGCATCGAGATAGAAGCCGGCACCGAGACCCAGATCATAGGCGCCGTCGGGGTCATCCGGGACGCCTTCGCCGCGCGGGCTCGTATCGGGCGCGACGAGCATCAGGCCGAGTTCGGCAGCGAGGCGCTGCGCCCCGGCCTTGATCATGAAGGTCTCGTGCGTACAGG
>RFKS01000158.1 GCA_003694205.1 Alphaproteobacteria bacterium
ACCTTGAAGTCCATGTCGCCGAGATGGTCCTCGTCGCCAAGGATGTCCGAGAGCACGGCAAACCGTTCGCCCTCCTTGATCAGCCCCATGGCGATGCCCGACACCGGTCGCGCGATGGGCACGCCGGCGTCCATCAGCGAGAGCGCCGCACCGCAGACCGTGGCCATCGAGGAGGAGCCGTTCGACTCGGTGATCTCCGAGACGACACGGATGGTGTAGGGGAATTCCTCCTTCGACGGCATCACCGCCTTGAGCGCCCGCCAGGCGAGCTTGCCGTGACCGACCTCGCGCCGGCCGGTGAAGCCAACGCGGCCGGTCTCGCCCACGGAATAGGGCGGGAAATTGTAATGCAGCAGGAAATGCTCGCGGAAAGAGCCCTCGAGCGCGTCGATGATCTGCTCGTCCTCACCGGTGCCGAGCGTGGTGACCACCAGCGCCTGCGTCTCGCCGCGGGTAAAGAGCGCCGACCCGTGGGCCCGCGGCAGGACGCCGGCCTCGGCGACGATGGGACGCACCTCGTCGAGACGCCGGCCGTCGATGCGCGGCTTGCCGTCGAGGATGTTGCCGCGCACGATCTGCTTTTCGAGCTTCTTGAAGAGCGCGTCGACATGCTCCACGGCTGCCTCGTCGCCGGCGAAGGCCTCCCGGACCTTCTCCTTCACGGCATCGATCCGGGCGCGCCGCTCGGTCTTGGTGGTGATCGCGTAGGCCGCGGCCAGGTCGTCGGCGGCGAGTTCGCGCACTTTCGCCTCGAGCTCCGTGAGATCCGGTTTCTCGGGCAGTGCCCAGGGCTCCTTTGCGGCCTCTTCCGCGAGGTCGATGATCGCCTCGATCACCGGCTGCATCGCCCTGTGCCCCGCCATGACAGCGCCGAGCATCACGTCCTCGGACAGCTCCTTCGCCTCCGATTCGACCATCAGCACCGCATCGGCGGTTCCGGCGACGACGAGATCGAGCGCGCTGTCATCAAGCTCGTCCGCGGTCGGGTTGATGATGTATTCACCATCGCGATAACCCACCCGCGCACCGCCGATGGGTCCGAAGAAGGGAATTCCCGAAAGCGTCAGCGCCGCACTCGCTCCGACCATGGCGACGATGTCGGGGTCGTTCTCGAGATCGTGGCTCAGTACCGTGCAGATGACCTGCGTGTCGTTGCGGAAATCGCCGTGAAAGAGGGGCCGGATCGGCCGGTCGATGAGACGGCTCGTCAGCGTCTCCTTTTCGGAAGGGCGCCCCTCGCGCTTGAAGAAGCCGCCCGGAATCTTGCCCGCGGCGTAGGTCTTTTCCTGATAGTTGACGGTGAGCGGGAAGAAGTCCCGCGTCGGGTCGGCAGTGCGCGCCGCGACCACGGTGCAGAGAACGGCAGTCTCGCCATAGGTGGCGAGCACGGCGCCGTCGGCCTGCCGCGCGAGGCGCCCGGTCTCGAGTGTCAGGGGCCGTCCGGCCCAGTCGATGGTCTTGCGATGGATATCAAACATTCTTTCTTCCAACCTGTTCGGACCCGGCGGCCATCCGCCCGGTCCGTCACGGACGCCTTTGCGCCCGCGTCCTTCTTGCAGTCTTGCAAAGCGTCAGGCGCCGACGGATTTCGGCGCATGCGCGTCGGCGGGCACATCGGTGCACGCCTCTGGGTGCAGGAAGCCGGGGCTCCTCGATCGGTCCGGCGCCCCGCGGCCGTCATCTGCGCAGTCCGAGGCGCTGGATCAGCTCCGCATAGCGGTTCTGGTCCTTGCGCTTGAGATAGTCGAGCAGCTTGCGGCGCTGATTGACGAGCTTGATCAGTCCCCGACGCGAATGATTGTCCTTGGCGTGGGTCTTGAAATGCTCGGTCAGATTGCTGATACGTTCGCTCAGGATGGCAACCTGAACCTCGGGCGACCCGGTGTCGCCGTCGCCCTGAGCATACTCCTTGATGAGCGCCTGCTTGCGCTCGGCCGTAATCGACATCGTCGGAACTCCTTTTCATCTCACAGATTGAACACCCGCAGCGGACGGACACGACCGTGACGCGCTTCGGCGATGGCCACCGGGCGATCGCCGCAGAGGATACACAGCCTGCCTTCCGTCGCGGTGGGAAGCCGGAGGCTCTGGCCCTGCTTGAGCCGGGCCGCCTCCGCTTCCGTCACGGCCAGCGCCGGGATGTCGTCCAGCGCGGTCATGACGGGAAGCACCTTGGCTTCGGCGCGCGCACCATGCCCCAATTCCTCGAGCATTTCCAGCGAAATTGCGCGCGCGATGGAAAACGGCCCGACGCGGGTCCGCCTGAGCGCGGCAAGATGCCCGACACTGCCCAGCGCAAGCGCAAGATCGCGCGCCAGCGAACGGATATAGGTGCCCTTGCCGCAGCGCACCTGAAAGCGGGTGCGGCGGGCGGCAGGATCGTGATCGAGGCGCTCGAGCCGCTCGATCGTGACCGTGCGGGCGGCGAGAGCGGGCGCTTTGCCGGCCCGGGCCAGTGCATAGGCCCGCATGCCTTCGACCTTGAGCGCCGAATAGGCGGGCGGCACCTGTGCAATCGAGCCGGCGAAGGCGCCGAGGGCGGCATCGATGGCGGCCGCGTCGGGGATGACGTCGGAGTGCGCGGTGACCGCCCCTTCGGCATCGTCGGTGTCGCGGGCCTCGCCCCAGGCAAGCGTGAATTCGTACTCCTTGCTCGCGTCCATGATGAAGGGCACGGTCTTCGTCGCCTCGCCGAGCGCGATCGGCAGGACACCGGTGGCCAAGGGGTCGAGCGTTCCCGCATGGCCGGCCTTCTGCGCCTCGAGCGCCCGGCGCACGCGCGCGACCGCAGCGGCCGAGCTCAGGCCGGATGGCTTGTCGAGAATCACCCAGCCATCGATCTTCCTGCCCTTGCGGCGGCGTGCCATGACGCACTCCTTCTCGCGCCGACGACTCAGCGATGCTGCCAGTCGGCGGGAGAATCGCTTGCCCGAGGCGCGAGGCCGAGGCGCTCGCCGGCGGTATCGACGCCAAGCCCGAGAACGGTGCGGTTGGCATAGGCGAAATAGGCCGCGACCTGATTGATCTCGAGGATCTCGCCGTCGGAAAATCCCGCCTCGCGCAGGGCCATGATATCGGCCTCCTCGAGGTTCGCC
>RFKS01000002.1 GCA_003694205.1 Alphaproteobacteria bacterium
CGCCCGCAGCGGGGAGGTCTGTATCACGGCACGGCCGCTTGAGCCCTGGCCGGAGCCGGTGCGACTCATGATGGCGGAGCGGCCGGTCGACAGCAGCGACGCCGGCCGGCGCCACAAGACGACGCGCAGGGGCTGGTGCCGCGGGCCGCTCGCGGCGTGCGGCGATCGCGCCGACGAGGTCATCTTCCGCAATGAGCGCGGCGAGATCGTCGAAGGGGCGCGGACCAATCTCTTCATCGAAAGAGAGGGCGGTCTGCTGACGCCACCCCTTGCATCCGGCCCGCTGCCGGGCGTTTTGCGTCGCGAGCTTCTGGCGACCGGCGCGGCGTGCGAGGCGGTGCTCACGCTCGACGATCTCAGGGCGGCACCGCGCCTTTATGTCGGCAATTCGGCACGTGGTCTGATGCGGGCACGACTCATTGCCTGAATTGCTCGAATTCGCGCCACTTTTAAGCCTTGATTTACCGGATCTATTAAGTCGGGCTTTACCCGGCATGCCTATGTTTTCCTGACACGACGATCCGGCAGGGCTCGCCCGAGGGGTGGTGGCTCCCACGGATCTGGGAACGGGGTCGCACCGCTTCGCGTGTTGAACGACCTGGTATCTGGCGAAGGAGTGGACGGCAGAATGGCCTCTCGAAAGCAAGCGACGGACATGCAGTACACGGACGCACTCGCGGCGGAGCTGCTAAGGCACCTCGGTTATGAGGCCGCGGAGCGGACGTGCAACGAGAACCATTGGGATGGTGTTCTCGAGGCGCTCAGGCGGCAGGGAAAGGCGGCACCACCTGCGGCCTGAACCTCGCCGCCGGTATCGCTTCGGGCGTCCTGCCTGTGGCTGAGCGCGGCCGCTTCCGGCAGATAAACGAATTGGCAAGGACGCGGCACGGGAGTGCGCGTCCGAGCATGGTTTTCCTTGCACCTGCAACGACCGAATCGGCCGACTAATCAAAGCAAGGGCACCGCGCAAGCGCAAAATTCCAAACTTTTCGCTTGGAATCGGCGACGATTCTTGGATTATGGGGCGCTGTCCGTGGCCTCCGTGCCGTGGGCGCGGCCCGGTCTGCGGCCTGTGGCCGTCGGATCGGGAACGCTGGAAAGCGAAAACCGATCAATCTGTTGAATGACACCGGGTGAGCCTGTAAAGGGGCCGGTGTCGGCGGCAGATAATGAACACGAAGCCGCACCGGATGGTGTTGGTGAGTCGGCTTGGGAGAGATGATCGCGTGGCTTTGAAGGGGCGGCCAGAGGGATTGCCGGGCATACCGGTCGCATATTCCGCGGTCGGCCCGCGCCTGCCGGAGATGATCTCTCGGGGCAGATCACGGAAGCTGGCCTTCCGGATGCCGTTGCCCAGGGAGGGGGAGCGGCGATACTGAGCTGCAGCAGCGGCTGCGGAACCGTGGCAAGTTCAATGGGAAGACAAATGCAATCACGATTGAGAATGCTTGCTTGTTCGACGGCACTGGTCGCCGGAGTTTTCGGCGCTGCGGCAGTCGCGCAGGCGCAGGATGCGGATGCCAATGCAGCACCACCGCCTCCTCCGGCGGTACAACTTCAGTCGCCTGCCGGCCTCAAGCCGATCTTCGACGAGGCGCTCAAGATCGTCGAGGTCGCGCAGGCCTCGCAGGAGCGGATCGACAAGACCGCTAACGAAACCTCGCGGCTGCTGCGCGAATATCAGCGCGTGCTGCGCGAGATCGAGAGCCTGAAGGCCTACAACGCGCAGCAGCGTCGCGTGATCTCCGACCAGAACAAGCAGATCGCGGAGCTGCAGCAGTCGATCGATGATGTGGTCAAGATTCGGCGCGAGATCACGCCGCTCATGTTGCGCATGGTTGATGCGCTGGCCGATTTCGTCGAGCTCGATGTTCCCTTCCTGCTCGACGAACGGCGCAAGCGGGTGCAGGATCTGAGGGATTACATGGACGCGTCGGACATTTCCCCGTCGGAGAAGTTCCGTCTCGTCCTTGAGGCCTATCAGATCGAGACCGAATACGGGCGCACGATCCAGTCCTATCGCGGTGTGGCCACGGTTGACGGCAACGAGCGCGAGGTCGACTTCCTTCGCATCGGCCGGGTGCTGCTCGCCTATCAGACGCTCGACGGTGAGAAGCAGGGCTTCTGGAACCCACGCACCAAGCAGTGGGAGTCCCTTGGCGGCCAGTATAGCGGTGCCATTCAGGCGGCAATGCGCTTTGCCAAGAAGCAGGCCGCGCCGAACATGTATCTTCTGCCCGTTCACGGGCCGACGCAGTCCGGGGAGTAAGGTCGATGAAAATGAAGAACAAGATTTTGACGGCCGCGGTCGCGCTGGTTCTTGGCGGATCCGCGACCATTGCGCTAGCCCAGGATTCGGGCGCGCAGGATCAGCAGCCGGCGCCGCGTCCCAGCGAACTGCGACCGGTCGATCTCGATGCCCTGTTGCAGCAGGTGCGCCAGGGGCGGCGGACCGAGAGTGCGGAACATCGCAAGCGGGAAGCCGAGTTCCGGGCGCGCCGCGACCAGCAGCAGCGGCTGCTGAACGAGGCAAACCAGGAGCGGGCGCAGGAGGAGCGCACCTCGGAGCGACTCGAGCGCAATATCCAGACCAATGATCAGCGCATCCGTGATCTCAACACAACGCTGCAGGAGCGTCTTGGCGAGCTCAAGGAAATGTTCGGTGTGCTGCAGCAGGTGGCGGGCGATACGCGCGGCGTGATCGACAACTCGCTGGTCAGCGTCGAATTCAATCGCGATGAACGCCTCAAGGGCATCAATACCCTGATCGAGAAGGCGTCGCGTTCCTCGAGCCTGCCTTCGATCGAGGAGATCGAGGAGCTGTGGCAGCAGCTCGTCTTCGAGATGGTCCATTCCGCGGACGTGTCCAAGTTCGATCACACGGTGGTGACCAAGGACGGCGAGAAGCAGACCGTCAGTCTCGTGCGTGTCGGCGATTTCAACCTCGTCTCGGACGGCAAGTACTACAATTATCTGCCCGAGAGCGGAAATGTCGTCGAGCTGCCAAAACAGCCCTCGGGCCGCTTCACCTCCTCGGCGAGCGATCTCGTGCGCGCGGGACCGGATGAGATCGTTGCTTTCGGCATCGACCCGACCCGCGGCCAGCTTCTCGCCCTGCTCGTCGATACGCCAAGCCTCAAGGACCGCATGGACCAGGGTGGCGTCATCGGTTACACGACGATCGCGCTCGGTGTGATCGGCGTGCTGATCGCCATCTTCAAGATGATCGGGCTTTCGGTCACCAGCGCCAAGGTGCGGGCGCAGGCGAAGAATCTCGGCGATCCACGGGCGAACAATCCGCTCGGCCGCGTGCTCGGCGTCTATCAGGAGAACAGGGACGTCGATGTCGAGACGCTGGAGCTCAAGCTCGACGAGGCGATTCTCCGCGAGACGCCGGCGCTTGAGCGCGGTCTTACCATGATCAAGCTGATCTCCGCGGTGGCACCGCTGCTCGGTCTCCTCGGTACCGTGACCGGTATGATCATCACCTTCCAGGCGATCACGCTGTTCGGTACCGGCGATCCGAAGCTGATGGCGAACGGCATCAGCCAGGCGCTGGTGACGACCGTGGAGGGCCTTGTCGTGGCCATTCCGACCCTTCTTCTCCACAGCATCGTGGCCGGCATGTCGAAGCGTGTCGTGCACGTGCTCGAGGAGCAGGCGGCGGGCATGATCGCCCTTCATGCCGAGAAGGAGCACGGGCGTGCAGGCGCTGCTTGACGCAATCACGGCGATCCAGATCTTCATGGAGAAGGGCGGTATCGTCCTTTACGGGGTCTTTACCGTCACCTTCTTCATGTGGGTCCTGATCATCGAGCGCATCTGGTACTTCAGCGGCAACGCCAAGAAGGACCTGCGCACGGCCGTCGCCACCTGGGAGTCGCGCGAGGAGCGGCGCTCCTGGTATGCGCACAAGGTGCGCGCGGCGCTGGTCTCGCAGGTGCGCGAGAACTTCAACGCCAATATCGACCTCATCAAGACGCTGGTCGCCACCTGCCCGCTGGTCGGGCTGCTGGGAACGGTGACCGGCATGGTGTCGGTGTTCGACGTGATGGCGGTTCTCGGAAGCGGCAATGCGCGTGCCATGGCGGACGGCGTCTCGAAAGCGACGCTGCCAACCATGGCCGGCATGGTCGCGGCGCTGTCCGGCGTGTTCATGAGCACCTGGCTCGAGCGCAAGGCCAAACGCGAGACCGAGCGCCTCGAGGACTCGCTCACCATGGATCACTGATTCGCGGCCGCCGCGCTCCGGCGCGGCGGCACAGGCGTGACATTTCAGCAATCGAGAGAAACGATGCGCAAATTCTCGAAGGTCGAAGAGGAAGCCGAGATCAACATGACGCCGATGCTCGACATCGTGTTCATCATGCTGATCTTCTTCATCGTGACCGCCTCATTCGTCCGCGAGTCCGGTCTTGATGTGAACAAGCCACCGCCATCGCCGGACCAGCCGAAGAATGACGAGAAGAACATTCTCATCCAGATCGACGCCAACAATCGGGTGTTCGTCAATCTGCGGCCCGTGGACATCAGCTCGGTCCGGGCCAATGTCGAACGGCTGCATGCGGAGAATCCGAAGGCGGTGGTGGTCATTCAGCCGGCGCATGATGCGCATGCCGAGATGGTGGTGCGGGCCTATGACCAGGCGCGCGAGGCCGGCGTCTACAATGTCTCGATCGCCGAGTCGCGGGAATAGGCGACCCTTGCCCGGCGACATATGAGATCAAACGAAAGCGCGGGAGCGCGTCGAGGAGGAGCAGGACAGGATCATGAGGGAGCATTCCCAAAAGGACGAGGAAGTCGAGATCAACATGACGCCGATGCTCGACATCGTGTTCATCATGCTGATCTTCTTCATCGTCACCGCCACCTTCATCAAGGAGGCCGGCGTCGAGGTGGACAAGCCCTTCGCGGTGACCGCTGAGCCCAAGGAGCAGGCGAGCATCCTGATCGCCGTGACAGAAAATGACGAGATCTGGATCAATCGGCGCAAGGTTGATTTAAAATCGCTGCGCGCCAATATTGAAAAGTTGCACGCGGAGAATCCGCAAGGCACCGTCGTCGTGCAGGCGGACAAGCGCGCCAAGGCCGGGCTGATGATCGCCGTAACCGAGGCGGTCAATGCGTCCGGGGTGCCGAGGGTTGCGATTTCGACGGAGACGCAGAAATGATTGCCCGTTATGCCAGTGCCTTTCTCATCGCGAGCGGGATCACCCTGCTTTTGTTCTTCATCATGCAGGCACTTGTCGTGACCGACAAGGTCGAGCTCTCCGATATCAAGACGGTGCGTTTCGTCGATGTCGTGCAGGCGCCCAAACAGACGCAGGTCAAGCGTGAAACACCCGAGGTCAAGAAGCCGACACCGCCCAAGGCGCCACCGCCTGATCTGGACGTTCCGACGGCGCGCGCCTCGGCCGGCGGGCAGTCGCTCAACTTCGGGCAACTCGCACTCAATACGTCGCTCAGCAATGTCGGCCCCATGCTCGGCGCGCCCACCGATGGCGACTATCTGCCGCTGGTGCGCATCCAGCCGCAATATCCGCGGCGCGCGGCCGAGCGGGGAATCGAAGGCTATGTCATCGTCCAACTGACGGTGACCCCGCAAGGGACGACGGAGAACATCAAGGTGATCGAGGCGGACCCGCCGGGCTATTTCGAGCGCGCGGCGATCCAGGCAGCATCCAAGTTCAAGTACAAGCCCAAGGTTGTGAACGGCCAGCCGGTCAAGGTGGAGGGCGTGCTTTATCGCTTCACCTTCGAGCTTGAGGAAGGCAACCGCCGCGGGCGGCGCTGAGGCACCCGGCGCGATGATCGAACGTGCCATGTCCCGCAGCGGGGCAACGAGACTTTCGGGAGTGACATAAGAAATGGACATCAAACGCATCCTTTTCGGCGTTCCGCTCTTGGTGGCGCTCAGCTTTGTGGTCGAGGCGCCGGCGCTTCTGCAGGATACGGGTGTCATGGGTGCCCGCCCGGCACTCGCGCAGCGTACGCGGCGCGATGACAAGCCCAAGCGCAAGACACGCACCGTCTCGAGTCTGCGCCAGCCGATCTATGACAAGATCTCGAAGGCTCAGGAGAAGCTCGAGAAGCCTGACGAGCGCGCCGAAGGCATCGAGGATTTGCGCAAGCTGCTCGACAGCAAGCTCACCGACTATGAGGAGGGCATCGTCCGCCAGATCTTCGGCCAGATCTATATCGATCAGACCAACTACAAGAAGGCGATCGGAGAATTCGAGAAGATCCTGACGCTGGAGAAGGTCCCCGAAAGCCTGACCATCACCTCCCTGCAGGCGCTGGCCCAGCTCTATCTCATCACCGAGCAGTACAGAAAGTCCATCGAGTACATGAACAAGTGGCTGGCCTATCAGGAAAATCCGGGGCCGACACCATACAGCTTCCTGGCTCAGGCCTATTATGGGCTCGAGGACTACAAGAACATCATCGTCAACGCCCAGAAGGCCATCGACATCGCGCGCGAGCAGGGTCTCGAGGTCAAGGAGAACTGGTGGCTCTTGCTTCGGCTCGCCTATTTCGAGCTCGGCGACATGAAGAAAGTGGCCGAGATTCTGGAAACGCTCGCCGTCAATTACGACAAGCCGGAATACTGGCTCCAGCTCTCCGGCGTTTATTCCGAGCTTGGGGAGGAGAAGAAGCAGCTTGCGGCGATGGAAATCGCCTACCGGCGCGGCTATGTCACGACCGAGAACAATCTCATCAATCTGGCGCAGCTCTATCTCTATCACAATGTGCCGATCAAGGCGGCCTGGGCGCTTGAGAAGGGAATGAAGGACGGCATCATCAAGCCCTCGGGCAAGGTGCACGAACTGCTCGGGCAGGCCTATCTGAACGCCCAGGAGATGGAAAAGGCGAAGAAGCCCCTTGAGCTCGCCGCCAAGGAGCAGGATGACGGCGATATCTGGATGCGTGTCGGCCAGGTCTATGCCGAGCTCGAACAATGGGGCGAGGCCATCGCACCGCTCGAGAAGGCGATCGCGTCGAAGGATCTCAAGGAACCGGGCTATGCCTATATGCTGCTCGGCCAGGCGAATTTCTATGTCGACAAGTTCGAGGCGGCCAAGAAGGCCCTGCGCAAGGCGCGCGAGTACAAATACACCGCCAAGGCGGCGCGCCAGTGGATCGCCTTCGTTGACGACGAGGTGAAGCGGCGCAAGCAGCTCACCGCCTATTACGGCGGCGGTCAGTAGAGGCAGGCGGGCGGGCGCGTTGCGCCTCTCGGAGGCGTTATCGCGCGTGAGCAGGTGACGGGTGCCCGGGGCTTGTCATCACCGACCGGATTGCCGACACTGGCGCCATGCCACCCGCAGATCGCCGCCTGAACACGGCTCTTATTCACCCGCGGCTGCTGTTTCTGGGCGCCGCCCTGCTCACGGGCTGCACGTCGTCCTCGTCGCACGGCGAGGCGCCGAAATCCACCTATTCCGAGGCGCTGACCCAGGAGGCCCGCGCCATTGTCAGCGTGGTCGTCGCCGAAACGCCGCTGGCGGAGCTGTGCGCCGGCGGGCCTCCGGCCGTGCGTGCCGCGGTGCGCCACGCGACGATCCGGGCGATGATGGCCGGCGAACTTGAACAGCC
>RFKS01000159.1 GCA_003694205.1 Alphaproteobacteria bacterium
CACCGAGCTCGCACTGCGCGCGCTGCACAGCGCCTACGGGCTCGATGCCGACGAGGCGATGGAGCCTGCATGAGTGCCGATCGCGTATCGCCGGCGACGCGCGGCGGCTGGCAGCGTCTCGACCGGTTGATGGCGCGCGGCCGGGCCTTTCTCGGCACCGACTACGCCATCATGGGCGGCGCGATGAGCTGGGTCTCCGAGCGCCATCTGGTCGCTGCCATCTCCAATGGCGGCGGCTTCGGCGTCATCGCCTGTGGCGCCATGGGACCGGAGCGGCTGGCGGAAGAGATCACCGCCACGGCGGCCCTGACAGACAAGCCCTTCGGGGTCAATATCATCACGTTGCACCCGGCCTTCTCCGACCTCGTCGAGGCCTGTGCCGAAGCGTGCTGCGGCCATGTGGTCCTGGCCGGTGGCCTGCCGCCCGGCTTCGCCATCGACCGCCTCAAGTCCGCCGGCAAGCGCGTGCTCTGCTTTGCGCCCTCGGCGACGCTCGCGCGCAAGCTCATCCGCGCCGGTGTCGATGCGCTGATCATCGAGGGCTCCGAGGCCGGCGGTCATATCGGCCCCGTATCAACCGCCGTGCTGGCGCAGGAGATTCTGCCGGCTGTCGAAGAGGTGCCTGTCTTCGTCGCCGGCGGCATCGGCCGCGGCGAGGCCATCGGCTCTTATCTTCTCATGGGCGCCGCCGGGGTGCAGCTCGGCACGCGCTTCGTCTGTGCCAGCGAATCCATCGCCCACCCGCGCTTCAAGCAGGCTTTCATCCGCGCCGCGGCGCGGGATGCCGTGCCTTCGGTGCAGCTCGATCCGCGCTTTCCGGTGATCCCGGTGCGCGCACTCAGGAACGAGAGCAGCCGGCAGTTCATCGAACTGCAGCGCGAGGTGGTGGGTCGCGTCGACCGGGGGGAACTCGACAAGGACGCGGCACAGCTTATGATCGAGCAATTCTGGGGCGGCGCGCTGCGTCGGGCGGTGATCGAGGGTGATGTCGAGACCGGCTCGGTGATGGCGGGCCAGAGCGTCGGCATGGTGCGCGCCATCGAGCCGGCGGCCGACATCATCGCGAGCCTCGTGCAGGAAGCGGCTGCACATCTCGAACGCTGCGACTGCCTGTAGGCCGCGTCCGTCGCCAGAAAGCTGAAACAGGACGAGAGAGACAGCGTGACCGAACTGGCGAGTCGCCCGAGACTGCTGCTGCGACGCCTGCATCAGGTGATGGCGGGGCCGGGCTCCGCCCAGGAACGCCTCGATCAGGTGGTGCGTGTGATCGCGCAGAACATGGTCGCCGAGGTGTGCTCGGTCTATCTCGCGCGCGCGGGCGAGATCCTCGAGCTCTTCGCCAGCGAAGGTCTGAAGCCGACCGCCATCCACAAGACACGGCTGCGATTCGGCGAGGGCCTCGTTGGTCTCGTGGCGGTGCGCGGTCTGCCGCTCAGCCTGGAGGAGGCGTCGAGCCATCCGCGATTCGTCTACCGGCCGGAAACCGGCGAGGAGCTCTACCACTCGTTTCTCGGCGTGCCGATCATTCGCCATAACCGGGTGCTCGGCGTCCTCGTGGTCCAGAATGTGCGGCCGCGGGAATACACGGCCGAAGAGGAGGAAGCCCTCCAGACAGTGGCCATGGTCCTCGCCGAGCTGGTCGGATCGGGGGAACTCGTCGACCCCGGCGAGATCGGAGAAGGCGGCGGGCCGCCCGACCAGCCGCTGACGCTGCATGGGCTCAAGATGGCTGATGGCGTCGCCGCCGGGGTGGCGATCATTCACGAAGGTCGCGTCGAGGTGACTCGCTTTGTCGCCGACGACGTCGAGACCGAGAAGGGCCGTCTCATCGCCGCCTTCGAGGCCATGCGCGCCCAGCTCGACCGCATGATTTCCCTGCCTGAGATCGGCACCGCCGGTGAGCATCGCGAGATTCTCGAGACCTTCAAGATGTTCGCCTATGACCGGGGATGGCAGGATCGCATTTTCGAAGCGATCGAGTCCGGTCTCACCGCCGAGGCCGCTGTCGAGCGTGTACAGCAGCAGAACCATCGCCGCATGCTGGCGACCGACGATCCCTATCTGCGCGAGCGGCTGGCCGATCTCGACGACCTGTCGAACCGGCTCCTGCGAACCCTTGCTGGCCGCAGGGACGGGCAGGATCTCGGCGAGGACGCGATCATCGTGGCCCGCAACATGGGCCCCGCGGAACTGCTCGACTATGACCGGCGATTCCTCAAGGGCGTCGTGCTCGAGGAGGGTTCGCCGACGAGCCATGCGAGCATCCTCGCCCGCGCGATGGGCATTCCTCTCGTCGGCCATTGCCGCGGGGCGCGGCAACAGATCGAGCCAGGCGACAGCGTGATCGTCGACGGCGACAGTGGTCAGGTGATCGTGCGGCCATCGCCCGACATTGCCGAGGTCTATGGCCAGACCATTGCCGACAGGGCAGCCCTTGAGGCCGCTTACCGGGCCGAACGCGACCTGCCGCCGGTGACCGTGGACGGCGTGCGCATCGAACTTCACATGAATGCGGGGCTTCTCGCCGACCTCACCCAGCTCGATGCCACCGGCGCGGACGGGATTGGCCTGTTCCGCACCGAATTCCAGTTCATGGTCAGCGCCACCCTGCCGCGGCTCGAGGCGCAGCGCGAGCTTTACACGCAGGTTCTCGAGGCGGCCGGCGACAGGCCGGTCGTCTTTCGCACGCTCGATATCGGGGGCGACAAGGCCGTACCCTTTCTGCCCCTCGATGCGGAGGAGAATCCGGCCATGGGCTGGCGAGCCATCCGTATCGCCCTCGATCGACCGGTGCTGCTGCGCTATCAGGTGCGGGCACTCATCGCCGCGGCCGCCGGCCGGCCGCTTCACATCATGTTTCCGATGATTACCGAGGTGTCCGAATTCCGTGCCGCGCGGGCGATCGTGCAAAAGGAGTGGGAGCGCGCCGAACGGCTTGGTGCAGCGATGCCTTCGGCCCTTCATGTCGGAGCCATGCTCGAGGTGCCATCACTCGCCTGGGAGCTCGAGGCCCTGCTGGAGGAAGCCGATTTTCTTTCGATCGGCACCAACGACCTGTTGCAGTTCTTTTTTGCCAGCGACCGTTCGAGCGCGCGGATCGCGGATCGCTATGACGTGCTGTCACCTTCGGTCCTCAATTTCATCGACCGTGTCGTCGAGGCCTGCAACAGGGCCCGGGTGCCGGTGACGCTGTGTGGCGAGATGGGAGGAAAGCCTCTGGAAGCGATGGCGCTCATCGGCCTCGGACTGCGCCGCTTGTCGATTTCGCCGACCGCCATCGGGCCCCTGCGGCGGACCATCCGTCACCTCGACTCGGCGCGACTCGCGACGCTGGTGCGCGAATCCCTTGCCGATGCGGACCGATCCCTGCGCGCGACTCTGCGCAACTATGCGCGCGATCATGGCATTCCGGTCTGAATTTTGGCGAAAACAGGGAAAAATTGGTCGCGTCCCTTCACGTTCTGTTGACTCTTTGGGTTAAGATTTCGTTGACTTGCCTTGATTATATTGCACTCGGGAAAAGTCGTCGCGAGTGGCCCCATCGTCCCGACTGTATTTGGACGCAGGAATGAGGGCCTCGGTGCGCGCTGTCGCTTCGGGTCGAACGGCTGCCGGGTGAATTCTTGAGCTCTTTGCGTGCCGGATTGCCTGGCATGCGGTCGTTGGACGAAGGTGGGGATGATGACGGAGGCCAAGACATCTGTTGGGCAAGTCTTGCGTCAGACACGCAGGAAGGCCGGTCGGTCACTTGCTGATATCGCCGCCGATCTGAAGATTCGCGAACAGTATTTGCGAGCACTTGAGAGGGGCAAGTACGAGGATTTGCCGCCGGTCGCCTACGCCGCCGGCTTTGTTCGCTCCTATGCCGCTCTTCTCGGCCTTGACGCACGCGCCCTCGCGCAGGCCTTTCGCGACGAGGTCGGTGGCGAGACGATCACACCTGATCTCCATTTCCCCGAGCCGATAGCGGAATCGCGGCTGCCCGGCCGCGCGCTGCTCGTCACCGGCCTCGCGGCCGTGCTGATGGTCTATTTCGGCTGGCTTGCGGATTTTGCCGACAATGGTGCCGGAACGGCCACTGCGGGCAGCCGCGTTGAGCCCGTGCCGGCGCGCCTCGAGGAGCTGGCGGGGCAGGCGACGGACGCGGACACGGCGCCCGCCGGATCCGGGCATGAAACGGCGCCGGACGCGACGGCCGAGACGACGGCCCCGGCCGCGGACCGGGAGGCTGCTGCGACCGCCCCCGGCATGACAGCGGCGGAGCCGCAGACGCGGCGCACAATGTCCGGACTGGCGATCGCCGCTCTGGAACGCAGGACGGGTGGACGCGTCACCGTTACGGCAGAGCGCGAGGCCTGGGTGCGGATCGTGGACGCCGACGAGCGCGAGGTCTGGAGCGGCGTGCTGCGCCCGGGAGAAAGCTGGTCGCCGCGTTCGACCGCCGATCTTCGCCTGATGACCAGCAACGCCGCCGCCGTCGTCGTCTCGGTGGACGGCGTGCCGCTGGCGCCGTTGGGCGCCAATGGCGCTCTTGTTCGCGGACTCCCGCTCGACCCCGCGCAGCTGCACGCGCAGCGCTCCGTCGCCTTCAATTGAGGCCCGGCGGACCAGGAAACCTTGCCTTCAGGCCGCAGTTGCCGCATTTTGGCCGCAACTGCGGTGCAGGACCGCGCCCCGTGACTTGGGGTCGTGCCGGTTTCCACGAGGCCTGACATGAGCGTCCGTCCCTATCGCGACATCCACCGCCGCAGGTCGCGGCGGATCACGGTCGGTTCGGTTCCCGTCGGCGGGGACGCGCCG
>RFKS01000160.1 GCA_003694205.1 Alphaproteobacteria bacterium
GCCGCAATCCTGCGCCGCGGCGTCGGCGTCATCCAGGTGCCGACGACGCTGCTCGCGCAGGTCGACAGCGCGGTCGGCGGCAAGACCGGGATCAATGTCGCCCAGGGCAAGAACCTCGTCGGTGCCTTCCACCAGCCGCGGCGGGTGATTGTCGATCTCTCGACGATCGCGACCCTGCCCGACAGGCAGCGCCGCGCCGGCTATGCCGAGATCGTCAAGTACGGCCTCATCGACCGCCCGCAATTTTTCGCCTGGCTCGAGGCGCACGGCGCCGACGTGCTCGCCGGTGAGTCGGGCGCGCTCGCCCATGCGATCGCCGAAAGCTGCCGCGCCAAGGCGAGCGTCGTCGCCGCCGACGAGCGCGAGACCGGGCGGCGGGCGCTCCTCAATCTCGGCCACAGCTTCGGCCATGCGCTTGAGGCGGCGCTCGGGTATGACGGGCGGCTGCTCCATGGCGAGGCGGTGGCCATCGGCGTGGTTCTGGCGGCCGAGCTTTCGGTCGCCCTCGGGCACGCCGACGCGACCGAATGCGAGCGGATCGCCGCACATCTGCGCTCCGCCGGCCTCACCACCTCGATCACCGAACTCGACGCCGGGATCACGCCGGAGCGGCTTATGGCGCTCATGGCGCAGGACAAGAAGGTTCGCGACGGACGCCTCCAATTCGTGCTCCTGCGCGGCATCGGCCGCGCCTTTCTGAGCGATAACGTTCCCCGGGAGCTACTGCAGGGGGTGCTCGCACATTCCTGTGCCGGCACCGGAACAATTGCGGGTGACTGAAATGCCGATGTCCTTGCCCCTGACCATCTCCGCCATCGCCTTTCTGATCGCGCTCTCGGCCCTCTTTTCCGGCTCCGAGACAGCGCTCACCGCCGCCAGTCGCGCCCGCATGCACCGGCTCGCCCGCGAGGGCGACCGTCGCGCCAGCCGGGTCGAGCGCCTGATCCGCAACAAGGAGCGGCTGATCGGCGCCATCCTGCTCGGCAACAATCTGGTCAACATCCTGGCGAGTGCGCTCGCGACCGGTCTCTTCATCCGCCTCGTCGGCGAATCCGGTGTCGTCTATGCGACGCTCGTGATGACCGCTGTCGTTCTCGTTTTCGCCGAGGTCCTGCCGAAGACCTATGCCATCGCCGATCCCGATCGCGTGGCGCTGCGGGTCGCCCGTGCGCTCGAGGTCGTGGTCCTGCTATTTTCGCCGGTGGTCGCGCTGGTCGGCCGCATCGTTCGCATGACGCTGGCGCTGTTCGGCATCGATCTCGCCGGGCGGGACGCCGTGCTTTCGGTCAAGGAGGAACTGCGCGGCGCCATCGATCTCGGCGCCAGCGAGGGCGCGCTGAGAAAGTCACACCGTGACATGCTGGGCTCGATTCTCGATCTCGACGAGATCACCGTCGAGGATGTGATGGTGCATCGCAAGAACATGGAAATGATCGATATCTCGCGACCGGTTGGCGAGATCATCGACGCCGTCATCGCGAGCCCCTATTCGCGCCTGCCGGTTTATGACGGTGACCCCGACAATATCGTCGGCGTGATCCACGCCAAGGAATTGCTGCGCGCACTCCGGAGCAGCGACGATCGGGACGCGCTCGACATCCGGACCCTCATGAGCCCGCCCTGGTTCGTGCCCGAGACGACGAGCCTGCGCGAGCAGATGAACGCCTTCCTCGCCCGGCACAGCCATTTCGCGCTCGTCGTGGACGAATACGGGACCCTCCAGGGACTGGTGACTCTCGAGGATATTCTCGAGGAGATCGTCGGCGACATCGCCGATGAATTCGACGAGAATATCGAGGGCATCAAGCGCCTCGGAGACGGCTGGATTCTGGTCGACGGCACGACCAGCATCCGCGACCTCAATCGTCACTTCGACTGGTCGCTTCCCGACGAGCACGCCACCACCCTCGCCGGCCTCGTCATCTACGAGGCCGAAACGATCCCGATCGTCGGCCAGCGCTTCCAATTCCATGGCTTTGAGTTCGAGATCGCTGGCCGGCGGCGCAACCAGATCACGCAGATCAAGGTGCGCCCGGTCCCGAAGAAGGATGCAAAGGGGGCACCAGCAAGCTGAAGACGTGAGCGGGGGACGGTGCCTCACATCGGTCGCGCGGCGCGCAGGGCCGCCTCATAGGCCGCACACGTCGCCTCGTCGAAGCAGACGAGCAGGATGCTGGACAGGGACGTGTTCCTGCCGGGACCGACCGCCCAGCCGGTCACCGTGCGCGCCGCGACCTCGGCCGCCGCGGCGAGCGGATAACCGAAGATACCCGTCGAGATGGCGGGAAAGGCGATCGAGCTCAGGCCATGTTCGGCGGCGAGCGCGAGCGAAGCCCGGTAACAGGATGCCAAGAGCTCCGGCTCGCCCTCCTTGCCGCCCTGCCATACCGGTCCGACGGTGTGAATGACATGACGGGCGGGCAGATCGAAGCCGGGTGTGATTCGCGCCTCGCCGGTGGGACAGCCGCCGAGCGCCCGGCAGGCTTCGGCAAGTCGCGGACCGGCGGCGCGGTGAATGGCTCCGCTCACACCGCCGCCGGGCGTCAGCCGCTCATTCGCCGCATTGACGATGGCATCGACCGCACAGCCTGTGATGTCACCCTGTTCAGCGCGAATCCGCACCGTCGCCTTCTCCCGCGGCACCCTCTTTGCCGGGATCGTGCTCGGAGAACCAGCCGTCGAGATATTCGATCGTCCGCAGCATGTTCGAGGGTTTCGAGGTTGTGCCGTGGAACTCGTCCTTCATCACCACCAGCCGCGTCGGCACGTGGAAATATTTGAGGGCGGAGTAGAACTCCTCGGCCTGCGCGAGCGGCGTCCGGAGATCGCGGTTGCCGGTCATGAGCAGCGTCGGTGTCTTCACCTTCGGCGCATGCATGAGCGGTGAATGGTCGAGCCAGAGCTTGGGATCAGTCCAGAAATCGGGACGGAAGCGCTTGTAGGCCCAGGCCACGATGTCGGCGGTGCCGGCAAAGCTGATCCAGTCGATGACCGGACAGAGCGCCGCCGCCGCGGCGAAGCGATCGGTGTGGCCGACCACCCAGCTCGTCAGCACGCCGCCGCCGGAACAGCCGGTGACGAACAGGCGCTTGGGATCGATGAATCCGCGCGCGAGAACGGCGTCCGTCGCCGCCATCAGATCGCTGAAATCGCGCTCGCCGGGATAACGGTTGTCGATGGCATTGGCGAATTCCGGACCATAGCCGGTCGAGCCGCGCGGATTGGAATAGGCCACCACATAGCCGCGCGCCGCATAGACCTGGAAGGTGAACTGGAAATTGACGCCATACATGGCGTGCGGTCCGCCATGGATGGAGAGGATCATCGGATAGCGTTTTCCGGGATCGAAATCGGGCGGCGTCACGACCCAGCCCTGGACCCGCGTTCCCTCGGTCGACTCAGTCCAGAATTCCTCGACCTTGCCGAGATCGACATCAGCCAGAATATCGCCATTGAGGTCGGTGAGCTGAGTCACCCTGCCGTCACGCAGGCGCACGAGGGCGACGTTGCGCGTCACCTGCGGCGCAGTGAGAACGCCGGCGGCAATGCCGTTGCCACTTACGGAATCCAGGCTCAGCCGCTCGACCCCATTGGTCACCACGCGATCGCGCCCGCGAAGATCCACATAATGGATATGGGTCGAGCCCTGTTCGCTCACCGTATAGTAAAGGCCGCGGCCGCGCGCATCCCAGTGCAGGTTCTGGGCGCTCGCGGGCAGCGCCGCCAACAGCACCCGCTCACCGCTGCCATCGAATCCGATGACCCGCAATTGCGGCGTCGGATAGTTGACCTCGCTCGCCTCATTGCCCGTATAGGCGACGAGCTTGCCGTCCGGCGAAATGGTCGGCTGCGACCAGTAGCCCGGGGTCTTCGTGATCTGCCGGATGGTGCCGTCCGCAACGCTCACTGCATAGAGATGGGAAACGAAGGGTTCGGGCTCGGCCCCGTCTTCGGTGACCTGTCCGTCAAAGAGCAAATGGCGACCGTCGGGGGTCCACTGCAAGGGACCGCCGGCGTCGATTGCACCGACCGCGCGGGCGCCGACGTCCCACGCGCCATGGGTGAGCTGGCGCGGCGTGCCGCCGTCGGCGGGGACGAGAAAGATGTGGTTGTACCATTCCTTGAGCCCCACCCGGTCCATCCGGTAATGCAGGCGGTCGATGACGGTCGCGTCCTCGGTCCACTGTGCCCCCTTTGGCCGCGGTGGCAGCTTGATGCTCCAGGCTGGCTTCATCGGCACGCGGGCGCGAAACGCGATGGTCCGGCCGTCGGGCGACCAGGCGAGTCGTGTCGGGCTGTCGACATCGCTCGCGATGGCGCTTGTCGCGCCTTCCGCATCCATGTAGCGGACGAGGATCTTCGTCCTGCCATCTGCCCGGTCGACATAGGCGATGCGTGTGCCGTCGGGCGACCAGCGCACGCCACCACCGTCGGCGAGATAGCGATGATGTCCACCGTCGGCATCCATCATCCACAGCTCGCTCTGCCAACGGTCCTTCATCTTGTCGACATGCAGGCGCGAATAGATGACGGCGTGCCCGTCGGGCGCGATCTGCACATTGGCGGCGCGTTCCCAGTCGAGCCAGTCGGCGCTCTCGAGCGGCCGCGCCTCGGCGGCGAACGCGGTCAAAAGGCCCAGCGCTGCGATGATGCCTGCGTGGCGGCACATGGTCGTCCTCCCCCTTCTTGGTGTTCTCCCAGTGTGCAGCATAGCCTCTTTTGCCGCATTGCCCTAGAGCCAGTCGGTGAAAACGGGCGTGTCGCCGAAAGTGGACAGGCACGGATCGCGGTGGCAGAAGACAGGTCAGTCGCCGGCCGGCGCCTCAAGGCGAGCCGGTTCCGACGAAGCGAGCGCAGGATGAATCGTCCCATTGGCCGCGGGCAAGGCCGCATCGTCGCCATGCTCGGCCCGACAAACACCGGCAAGACGCATTATGCGGTCGAGCGGATGCTCGGCCACGCCACCGGCATGATGGGCTTTCCGCTGCGCCTGCTTGCCCGCGAGATCTATGATCGGGTGGTTGCGATGCGGGGCGCGCGGGCGGTGGCGCTGCTCACCGGCGAGGAAAAGATCCTGCCCGAAAATCCCGCCTATTACATCTGCACGGTGGAGTCGATGCCGGTCGCCGAGCCGGTGGATTTCGTCGCCGTCGACGAGATCCAGCTCGCCGCCGACCCGCAGCGCGGCCATGTCTTCACGGATCGTCTGCTGCGCGCGCGCGGGCGCGAGGAGACCGTCTTTCTCGGCTCCGACACCATCCGCCCCATCGTCGCGCGCCTTCTGCCGGAAGCAGTGATCCTCGGCCGCCCGCGCCTGTCCGCGCTGCGATATGTGAAGCCGCGCAAGTTAAGCCGCCTGCCGCCGCGCTCCGCGGTCATCGCCTATTCGGCGGAGGACGTCTATGCGCTGGCGGAGCTGCTGCGGCGCCGGCGCGGCGGTGCGGCGGTGGTCATGGGGGCGCTCAGCCCGCGCACCCGCAACGCCCAGGTCGCCCTCTACCAGAATGGCGATGTCGACTATCTGGTCGCCACCGACGCCATTGGCATGGGCCTCAACATGGACATCGACCATGTCGCCTTCGCCGCCCTCAGTAAGTTCGACGGGCGGCACCTGCGCCCGCTCGAGGCGGCGGAAATCGCACAGGTCGCCGGACGCGCCGGGCGGCACATGAATGACGGCACCTTTTCCACCATCGCGGGCGTCGACGGCGTCGCGCTTGATGCAGGGACGATCGCCCGCGTCGAGGAACACCGCTTTCCGCCACTGGGCTCGATCCGCTGGCGCAATGCCGCGCTCGATTTCCGGTCGCTTGCGCGCCTCATCGCCTCGCTCGAGATGGCGGCCCCGCGGCGCGAATTCGTCCGCGTTCACGGGGCGACCGATCTGGCGGCGCTCAAGGCCCTCGCCGCCGATCCGGACATCGCCCGCCTCGCCACCACCCCTGCGGCCATCCGTCGGCTATGGGAAGTGTGCCAGATTCCCGATTTCCGCAAGCTCGGCGATGCCGACCACCACGCCCTCCTGAGGCGGATCCATCTTCAGCTGTCGGCGGCGGCGGGCGTCATCGACGCCGACTGGATCGCCCGCGAGGTCAGCCGGCTTGACAATGTGCAGGGCGACATCGATAGCTTGGCCGCCCGCATCGCCCGGATACGCGTCTGGACCTATGTCGCGAACCGCCGTGACTGGCTCCGTGATCCGGCACACTGGGCAGCGGTAACGCGGGCGGTCGAGGACCGGCTGTCGGATGCGCTTCACGAGCGGCTGACGCAGCGCTTCGTCGACCAGCGAACCTCGCTCCTGTTGCGGGAACTGCGGCAAAAAGGCGATCTTTCGGTGAGTATCGAGGAAGGCAACGAAATCGTCGTCGAGGGTCACGCCATCGGCCGTGTCGAGGGCTTTTCGTTCCACCCCGACATCGCCGCGCTGGGCGAGGAGCACCGCAAGCTCACAGCCGCCGCCGAGGCGGCACTGGCGCAGGAGGTGGCGCGGCGGGCCCGGATCTTCCTCAATATCGGGCATCAGACACTCGAACTCGACCTTTCCGGAGGGCTGGGGCGGCCGCGCCTCGTCTGGCAGGGTGCGGCGATCGCCGAGATCGTGAAGGGCGGCTCCCCCCTCGCGCCGCGCGTGCGCCTTTGTGCCGGGCACCTCCTCGGCGACGCCGATGCGGCGCGGGTCGAGACCCGCTGTGCCGCCTGGCTCGAGGCGCGGCTCGAGGACAAGCTCGGGCCGTTGCGCGCGCTGGCACGGGTCCTCGCGGATACCGGCCGGGGCGGCGACGAAGGGGCTCCGGCCCTGAGCGGGCTGGCGCGCGGCATCGCCTTCCGGCTGGTCGAAAATTACGGCATTCTCCGGCGCTCCGAGGTGGCGCGCGAGCTGCGCGAGCTCGACGCCGATGCACGGCGGGCGCTGCGGCGCTTCAAGGTGCGGATCGGCGCCACCGCCCTCTACATGCCGGCGCTGCTCAAGCCGCATGCGGTGGAATTGCGCCTCATGTTGTGGGCGCTCGAGGGCGGACATGACGATCTGCCGGCGATCCCCAAGCCGGGTCTGGTCTGGATCGGGACCGAGCCTGGCGCGCCGCGGGAATTCTATGACCTCGCCGGCTTCCGCCCGATCGGCAAGGACGAGGCGGTTCGCCTCGACATGCTCGAACGTCTCGCCGACGCGGTGCGGCCGCTCGGGCAGGAGGGCGCCGAGTTCGCCGCCACGCCGGAGATCATGGGTCTTGTCGGCTGCTCGGGTGACAGCTTCCTGCGCACCATGCGCGCCATCGGCTACGACCACCGGATGGTGGCGGTCCCTGCGCGGAGCAAGGCAGAGGAGGACGAGGGCGCGGCGGAAGGCGAGGCCGGCGCTGCAACGACGGCGGACGGGTCGGCCGAGGCGACCCCCGAAGCGGCCCCAGAAACGGCCCCAGAAACGGCCCCCGAGGCGACCTCCGAGATGGTCGAGGAACCGCGCTTCTTCTGGTCACCGCAGCGGCCGCGGCCGGCCCGCAAGCGGCCTGCGGTGGCCAAGGGCGCGGCGCGGCGGAAAACCGGCAAGCGGGCGCGGAAGCCGGCGGCAACGTGTGCCGCAAGGACCGCGAAACCGGCCACCGGCAAGCGGTCCCGTACGACCGAGGTCGATACCGATTCGCCGTTCGCCAAGCTCGCGGCGCTGCGCGAGGCGCTGGCCCGGAAGCCCTCATGAGCGGTCCTGCGACACCGGACCCGGCGGTCGACCGCATGCGTATCGATCGCTGGCTCTGGGTGGCGCGATTCTACAGGACCCGCACGCTCGCCGCCCGCGAGGCTCGGGCCGGGCACATCCGCCTTAATGGTGCTCATGTGCGCAAGGCGGGCACCGCCGTTCGCGTCGGCGATATGCTCACCTTCGCCAAGGCGCAACGGGTGCGTATCGTGCGCATTCGGGGCCTTGCCGAGCGGCGCGGACCGGCGACCGAGGCCGCAGCCCTTTATGACGATCTCTCGCCGCCACCGCCAGCGCGGGATGAAGCCGGACTGACGCCGCCGCTTGCCCGCCCGCGTGGCAGCGGCCGGCCGACCAAGGCAGAGCGGCGAGCGCTGGATCGCCTGCGCGGCGCACGCTAACATCCGCCGCAACGCGAACCGGGAGCTGGACCCGATGATGAACCGCGTGCGTGCTTTCCTCGCCGGACTGGCCGATGCGAAGAAGGCTGCGGGCTACTCC
>RFKS01000161.1 GCA_003694205.1 Alphaproteobacteria bacterium
GCGGGTCCTCGTCGCCTGGGCCCAACGCTATGTGAGCGGGCTCGCGGGTCCCGAATTCGACAGCCTGCCGCAATCCGACGGCGAGGAGGTGATCGTCGCCGAAGCGGGCAGCGGGAAGTTCACCCAGCTTGTCAATGCCGCTGGGCATCCCCTTGTTGCTGATGAGCCTCTCGCGTTCGGCGGAGACAATCGCGGGCCCTCCCCCTATGGCCTTCTTCTGGCTTCGCTCGGGGCCTGCACGGCGATGACGCTGCGCATGTATGCGGACCACAAGGGGCTGCCGCTCGAGCGCGTCTTGGTGCGCCTCAAGCACGACAAGATTCATGTCCGCGATTGTGCCGACTGCGACACCCGCGACGGCAAGGTCGACGTCATCAGGCGCGAGATCACGCTCACTGGCGATCTCGATGCGGCGACGCGGGCCCGGCTGCTCGAGATCGCCGACCGATGCCCGGTGCACCGCACGTTGCATTCGGAGGTGAAGGTGGAGACCCGGCTCGCGGATCAGTCGGCGTAGCACACCGCCTTCGCCGCCTCGACGATGCGCTCGGGCGAGACCAGCCACAGCTTCTCGAGGTTGGCGGCATAGGGGGTCAGCGTGTCGGCGTCCGTGACCCGCGTCACCGGCGCGTCGAGCCAGTCGAAAGCCTCCTCCATGAGGCGCGCCGAGACCTCGCTCGCGATCGAGCAGACGGGCCAGCCCTCCTCGGCGACAACGCAGCGGTTGGTCTTCCGGACCGAAGCAATGACCGTTTCCATGTCGAGCGGGCGCAGCGTCCGCAGATCGATGACCTCTGCCGCGATACCCTCCGCCGCCAGGCGCTCGGCGGCGGCAAGCGCCTCGCGCACGGCGATCGAATAGGCGACAATGGTGACATCGCCGCCCGCGCGCGCGATCCGCGCCTTGCCGATGGGAAGCACATAGTCCTCGACATCGGGGACCTCGAAGCTGGCCCCATAGAGGATCTCGTTCTCGAGAAAGACGACCGGATTGGGATCGCGGATGGCGGCCTTGAGCAGCCCCTTGGCGTCGGCCGCCGTATAGGGCGCGATGACCTTGAGACCGGGCACGGCGGCGTACCAGGGGGCGAAATTCTGGCTGTGCTGCGCCGCCACACGGGCCGCAGCACCATTCGGCCCGCGGAAAACAACCGGCACGTTGATCTGCCCGCCGGTCATATAGCGCTGCTTGGCCGCCGAGTTCACGATATGGTCGATCGCCTGCATGGCGAAATTGAAAGTCATGAACTCGATCACGGGCCGAAGACCGGCAAAGCCCGCGCCGACGCCGAGGCCGGCGAAGCCATATTCGGTGATCGGCGTGTCAATGACCCGCTCGGGCCCGAATTCGGCGAGCAGCCCCTGGGTCACCTTGTAGGCGCCCTGATATTCGGCGACCTCTTCGCCCATCACGAACACATCGGGATCGCGCCGCATCTCCTCGGCCATGGCGTCGCGCAGGGCTTCGCGCACGGTCTGGCTGCGCGTCGCGGTGCCGGCCGGAATTGCGGGATCGGCAGCCACCACCGGCGCCGGCTGTTCCGCAGCCGCGACGGGTGCCGCTTCCGCAGGAGCCGAGTCGAGCACCGCCCGATCCTCGCCGTCCTCGAGAAGAAGCGCGATCGGCGCGCCGACGGGCACCTCCTCGGTCCCTTCGGCAACGAGGATACGGCCGAGCGTCCCCTCGTCGACCGCCTCCACCTCCATGGTCGCCTTGTCGGTCTCGATCTCGGCGATGACATCGCCCGGCGCGACGGGATCGCCCTCCTTCTTGAGCCAGCGGGCAAGGGTGCCGGACTCCATCGTCGGCGAGAGCGCGGGCATGGTGATCGTGATCGGCATCTCCTCCGCTCTCCTCAGGCCTCGGCCAACACATCTTCATACAGCGACGCCGGCTCCGGCTCGGGGGCGTTGCGGGCGAAATCGGCCGCCTCCTCGACGATCGCCTTCACCTTGCGGTCGATCGCCTTGATATCGTCCTCGGGACAGCCATCGGCGAGCAGGTCCTGGCGCAGGGTGTCGATCGGATCGTGCTTCTTGCGCATCTCCTGCACCTCCTCGCGCGAGCGGTACTTCGCCGGATCCGACATCGAGTGGCCACGATAGCGATAGGTCATCGCCTCGATCAGGGTCGGCCCCTTGCCCGCGCGTACCGACGCGATGGCCTCTTCGGCGGCAGCACGGACGGCGAGCACGTTCATGCCGTCGACCTGGCGGCCGTAAAGGCCGAGACCCTCGCCGCGGCGATAGAGCTCCTGCTGGCCCGTCGCCCGCTCGATCGAGGTGCCCATCGCATAATGATTATTCTCGACGATATAGACCACCGGCAGCTTCCACAGCACGGCCATGTTGAAGGCCTCGTAGACCTGCCCCTGATTGGCGGCGCCGTCACCGAAATAGGCGAGCGTAACGGCATCGCGGTTGCGGTATTTCGCGGCGAAGGCAAGGCCCGTTCCAAGCGGCACCGGTGCACCCACGATGCCATGGCCGCCATAAAATCCGCCGGCCGGATTGAACATGTGCATCGAGCCGCCCTTGCCGCGGGAGATACCGGCGCCACGGCCCGTCAGCTCCGCCATCACCGCCTTGGGATCGGCTCCCGAGGCGAGGACATGGCCGTGCGAGCGATAACCGGTGATGACGGTATCACCTTCGCGGAGCGCCGACTGAAAGCCGACGACCACCGCCTCCTGCCCGATATAGAGATGACAGAAACCGCCGATGAGCCCGAGGCCATAGAGCTGCCCCGCCTTCTCCTCGAAGCGGCGGATGAGGAGCATCTGGCGATAGAAATCGAGCAGTTCCGCGCGGGTTCCCTTGTAGAGGGCGGGAGTCGTCTTCTTCCTGCCGGCGGCGGGTTTTCCCGCACTCTTCCTGCGTGATGCGCTCGTCTTGGCCATGTCCGGTCCACTTGCTCGAAAGGATGCGGATGGGATGATTCCAGGCGCCCTTGCATATCGGCGAATGCCGCGAAATTCAAAAACAAAATCGTGAGAAGCGCTGCGTGGCGCCTATTTCGCCGGCTCGCCCCGCGGGGTGAGGATCACGACCTCGTCGGGATGGACGAAACCGAGCAGACGGCGCGCCTCCTCGTCGAGGAGGTCGGGATCCAGATTGTCCGGCCGCAGGAGCGCGACGCGCGCCTCGAGTGCCTGCCGCGCCGCGTGCAGCTCGGCCGCCTGCCGGCCCAGCACCACGGCCCGCGCGTCGAGCTCGCGCAGGGCCCAGAGGCCATTCGATCCCTGCAGCGCATGATAGGCGAGATAGACCAGCAGGCCGACGAAAGTGGCCGGCACGAGAGCGCCTTTCATCCGCCGCGTTATGCCGGTGCGCGTTGCCATGCCCGAATCGAATCACAGCCGATTCGACGGATCAAGAAAAAAATGTTGTGGATTCAAATCTCTAGCAAACGTTCCAGATATAGTGGCTATGATCCCCACGGTCACAAGCTGTGCCCGGTCCCATGCCGCCGGCAGCATGGGCGCGCGGAGAAAATTTGACAACAAGGTGCGTTTTCGGTTATTTTCTTCGATTGATATTCCACTACGGTTTGTTTTGTATGCACCCCGATGCCATGATTGACGCGCTGATCGGTCGCGAAGGGGGCTTCGTCGACGACCCTGACGATCCCGGCGGCGCCACGAAATACGGCATCACGCTCGCCGTGCTCGAGGGCTGGCGCGGCCGCCGGCTCGGGCGGGAGGATGTTGCCGCCCTCAAGTTGGCGGAGGCGCGGGCGATCTATGCCGAGCTCTATTACCGTCGACCGGGGATCGACCGCCTGCCCGCGGCGCTGCAGCCGCTTCTATTTGATACCGCCGTCAATCAGGGGCCGGTGA
>RFKS01000162.1 GCA_003694205.1 Alphaproteobacteria bacterium
GAGGTCGTCGAGGACGCGGAACCCCTCCCCGTCCAGATCCTGCTCCCGCGCATCGACCAGCGCCAACAGCTCCGCCTCGGGCAGATCGCGCTCGGCCATGGCGACCGCGAGCGCCTCAACGACCGGATGTCGCCGTACCGTCCCGGCCGCGATCCCGCGCAGGCTTTCGCGCCACCATTCGAGACGGATGGCACCGAGCATCGGCTCGCTCACCCGGTCGCGGACGCGGGCGATTTCCTGGTTGAAGGCATAAAGCGCGGCCAGCGCCTCCCGGTCCCCGGGATGAGCGAAGAGGAGAGTCAGCCAGCGATCCCGGTCAAGACGGCGCACCGCCTCCGCACAATGGCTGAGTTCACGGGCAGACATCGGACGCTCCCGTCAGCGTGTGCGGGCGGCCCGGAGATACTCCCCCGCCAGCTCGGCATAATAGGGCGCGCCCATGCGCTGCTTGGCGATCTCGTCATCGCCGAGCCGGCGCGCGAGGCGGGCGGGACGTCCGACCCAGAGCTCACCCCGGCCGATCCGCTTGCCGGGCGGCAGCAGCGCACCCGCCGCAAGCATGCCGTCGCTTTCGATGACGCAACCGTCCATGACCACGGCGCCGAGGCCGACGAAGGCATGATCCTCGATCGTGCAGCCATGAATCATCGCCATGTGCCCGATCAGCACATGGTCACCGATCACGGTCTCCCACCGGTCATGGGTGACATGGACCACGGAGCCGTCCTGGATGTTGCTGCCGGTGCCGATGCGGATGCGGTTGACGTCGCCCCGCACGACGCAATTGAACCAGATCGAGGAGCGGTCGCCGATCGAAACATCGCCAATGACCTGCGCGCCCGGCGCAATGAAGACGTCGCGGCCGAGGGTGGGCACCGTCCCGCGATAGGCGTGCAGCGTGCCGCCACCGATGTCCATGTCCCTGCTCGCGCTCATGGGAACACCGGGATCGCTTCGAGGCCCGTGGTCTCGGCCAGACCGAGCATGAGATTCATGTTCTGCACCGCCTGGCCCGCCGAGCCCTTGACCAGATTGTCTATCGCCGCAACGACAATGGCGCGGCCGGCGATGCGGTCCGGAAAGACGTTGAGATCGCAGAAGTTCGAACCGCGCACATGGCGTGTCGCGGGCACCGTGCCCTCCGGCAGCACCCGGACGAAGGGCTCGTCGGCATAGCGGGCAAGCAGATGCGCCCGCAAGTCGGCCGCGGTGCTTCCCCCGGCGAGGCGCACATAGATGGTCTCGAGCTCGCCGCGGTTCATCGGGACGAGATGCGGCGTGAAGCTGACCCCGACCGGGCCTTTCGCCACGCATGCAAGCTCCTGTTCGATCTCGGGCATGTGACGGTGCCGGCCCACGGAATAGGGGTGGATGGCTTCGGCCACCTCGCAATAGAGCATCTGTTCCTTGACACTCCGCCCCGCGCCTGAGACCCCGGATTTGGCATCGATGATCACCTCGTCGGGCGCGACGAGGCCGGCCTCGAGAAGCGGCACCAGGGCGAGCAGCGCCGCCGTAGGATAGCATCCGGGGCAGGCGACCAGCATCGCCTGCGCGATCTGCTCGCGGTAAAATTCCGGCAGACCGTAGACGGCCGCCGGCTGCAATTCCGGCGCCTGGTGCGGGCGTTCGTACCAGGCCTCGTAGATTGCCGGATCGCGAAGCCGGAAATCGGCCGACAGATCGATAATGCGAATATCTTTTTCTACAGCGGCAACAAGGTCTTCCCGGCGTTCGATGAGAAGTTCGTCGAGAAGACTGTGCCCGGTGGCGTGCATCAGCCCCTTGACCACCTCCTGCGTCGTCGCGTGCGGCAGGGCACAGAAAACGAGATCGAGGTCGAGTGCCGGCCACTCGACCTCGTCGAGCGAGATGAGAGCCGGCAGATCGAGATGCGCAAGATGCGGAAAGACGGTGCCGAGCGGTCGGTCGCGGTGGCGTTCGGCGGTCAGAAGCGTGATCTCGACACGCGGATGGGCGGCGAGGATGCGGACGAGATCCGCCCCCGTATAGCCCGATGCACCGAGAATGCCGATTCGAAACCGTTGGCTCATGATGCGGCGGAGACTAGCGCAGCACGGCTGGCGAGGAAAGCATGCGCGACAGACTCAGTCCCCCCTGTTGCCGGCCTCGCCGCCATCGCTCTTCGCGGCCTCGGGCAGACGGAACACCTGACCGGGATAAATGAGGTCGGGATCGGCGATCTGCTCGCTGTTTTCCTGAAAGATCAGCGTGTAGCGCACGCCGCGCCCGTAAAGCTGGCGCGCAATTGCCCACAGCGTATTACCGGGCTGGACGATGACACGATTCTGCGCCGCCGAGGGATCGAGCGCCTGCCCGGCGGTGAAGGGCTGGGTGATGCGCAGCATGACCTTGCCGTCGCTGATGACCTGGTCGATGCGCAGGCTGTGCTGCCCCTCTTCCAGCGTGCGCTCGCTCGCGATCTGCCAGCGCCCGTCGTCATCGGCCCTGGTCTCACCAATGAACGCGGTGTCGAGATAGACCCGCAGGGTGCTGCGCGGCAGAGCCCGGCCGGAGAAGACGGTCCGGCCGTTGCCGCCATAGTCGATTGTATCGACCGCCAGGCTGTCCCCGACCTCGCCCGGCGCCGCATAGCCGGGCTTTTGCATGACGCGGCTGCCGCCGCTGCCGTCGCGTGGCGTGAGCACGGCCACAACGCCCTCGCTTGCCGGTTCCGCAAAGCGCTCGCTCTGCGGACGATCGGGCAAGGAGACGACGACGACATCCTTCGATCCGATCGCCGGCTCGCCGTCGCGCTGTGCCGTCAGGGACAGTTCGACCGTTCCCGGCGCCAGCGGCTCCTCGAGGATCATCACCCATTCGCCATTGCGGTCGGCCCGCACATCGCTCACCGGGCGGCTGTCGACCAGCAACCGGACGAGACTGTCCGGGGCGGCACGGCCGGCGAGAACGCCGGTGCCACCCCGCGAAATGCGTACGACATCGAAGCTCGGCACCTGGGGCGCCGTCACCGCGGACGGCGTCGCGGCCGACCCCGGCTGGACCGGCGCACGCGCCGCCTCACCGCCTCCCCGCAGATTGATGACGGCAAGGAGCACGATCGCCGCGACCGCAAGGACCAGCGCGATGACCAGCAGATAGGGCCGCTTCGGAGGCGGCACCTCGAACGGATCTTCCAGCGGTGGGCGGTCGGCCGGCAAAGTGAACTCTTTTTCCGAACTTTGACCCAATATGGTCTTGAATTGTGCGCGATCTGTGGCCTGATACACCGTCATCGTCGATCTGTCACATCAAAGTCGTATTCCGCGGGGACAAATTTCACCAATTGTCAAAGACCCAGGATGCATGCTCGGCCATGGCTCCGGGCGATGGCCGTTCGGCACCGCCGGTCACTGACGGCCGCCGCAAGCAAGGAGAAGAGATGAGCAAGGTTCGATCCATCTGTGTCTATTGCGGGTCGCGTTTCGGCGCCTCTCCCCGTTATCGGGCGCTGGCCGAAGCCGTCGGTGGCGCTATCGCGGCAGCCGGCCTCACGCTCGTCTATGGCGGCGGCCAGGTCGGGCTCATGGGCGTCGTTGCGCGCGCCGCACTCGCCGCGGGCGGACGCGTAATCGGCATCATTCCCGGCCATCTCGACGAGATCGAGGTCTCGCAGCAGGGCCTGAGCGAGCTTCATGTGGTGCCTGACATGCACACGCGCAAGCGTATGATGTTCGACCGTTCCGATGCCTTCCTCGTGCTGCCGGGCGGGCTCGGCACGCTCGACGAATTCATCGAGGTGACCACCTGGTCGCAGCTCGACCTTCATGACCGGCCGATCATCCTGCTCAACCACGAGGGCTACTGGGATCCCCTGCTCGGCCTCATCGATCACGTCATCCGCGAAGGCTTTGCGGGCCCGGAAAGCGCGCACCTGTTTACGGTTGCGGGCTCGGTCGAGGAGGTATTCAAGATTCTGCTCGTCTCCGAGCGACCGCGGCATGCCGCGCATCCCGATCTGTTCTGATAACGCACGGCCTTTTTTTCATGGATCACTTGGGATAGGGTGCGCCGCGCAATTCGCCGGCCGGTCCGGAGCGCAGCCTGCGCCCACGGCGGACCGGCGCAGCTCCCTGTCCGGAATGCAATCGAGGACCCCATATGGCCAAAATCAAGGTAAAGAATCCGATCGTCGAGCTCGACGGCGACGAGATGACGCGCATCATCTGGAAGTGGATCCGCGAGCGGCTGATTCTGCCCTATCTCGATGTCGACCTGAAATATTACGACCTCTCGATCCAGAGGCGCGACGAGACCGACGACCGCATCACGGTCGAGGCGGCGGAAGCAATCAGGAAATACGGTGTCGGCGTCAAATGCGCGACCATCACGCCGGATGAAGCGCGGGTCGAGGAGTTCGGGCTGAAGAAGATGTGGCGGTCGCCCAATGGCACCATCCGCAATATCCTTGGCGGCACCGTCTTCCGCGAGCCGATCATCATCCAAAATGTGCCGCGGCTTGTGCCGGGCTGGACCAAGCCGATCATCATCGGCCGCCACGCTTTCGGCGATCAGTAC
>RFKS01000163.1 GCA_003694205.1 Alphaproteobacteria bacterium
CCCGCACGGTGGCGACGACCACCGCCGCACTCGGCCGGAGATCGCCTTCGGGGCAGACGATGTCGAAGAATTTCTCGGCTCCGAGGTCGGCGCCAAAGCCGGCCTCGGTTACCACGATCTCGGCCAGCCGGAGCGCCGCGCGCGTGGCGATCAGGGAGTTGCAGCCATGGGCGATATTGGCAAACGGGCCACCATGGATGAAGACCGGATTGTTCTCGATCGTTTGCACCAGGTTGGGCTTGATCGCGTCCTTGAGCAGCGCCGCCATCGCGCCCGCCGCCTTGAGATCGCCCGCCGTCACCGGTTCACGCTCGGGGGTGTAGCCGACCACGATGCGCGCGAGGCGGGCCTTGAGATCGTCGAGATCGCGGGCGAGGCAGAAGATCGCCATCACCTCGGAAGCGACGGTGATGTCGAAACCATCCTCGCGCGGAAAGCCGTTGGCGACGCCGCCGAGCGAGCTGACGATGGCGCGCAGCGCCCGGTCGTTCATGTCGACCACCCGGCGCCAGGTCACGCGGCGCGGGTCGATACGCGGTTCGTGCCGCCAGTAAATGTGATTGTCGACCAAGGCCGCGAGCAGGTTGTTGGCAGCGCCAATGGCGTGGAAATCGCCGGTGAAATGGAGATTGATGTCCTCCATCGGCACGACCTGCGCATGGCCGCCGCCCGCCGCGCCGCCCTTCATGCCGAAACACGGGCCGAGCGAGGGCTCGCGCAGGCAGGTGATGCTGCGCCGGCCGAGGCGGTTGAGGGCGTCGCCGAGGCCGATCGAGGTCGTCGTCTTGCCCTCCCCCGCCGGTGTCGGGTTGATCGCGGTGACGAGGACAAGACGCCCCGGTGGGCGATCGCCGAGCGTCTCAAGATAGTCGAGCCCGACCTTTGCCTTGAAGGCGCCATAAGGTTCGAGCGCGGTCTCCGCTATGCCGAGTTTGTCGGCGGCAACGGCGCGAATGGGCTTCATCTGCGCCGCCTGCGCGATGGCGATGTCGCTCCTGGCGACCATGGTCCCGTGCCTCCCCCGGACACGCGGGCATTCTGGCCGGCCCTGTCGCGCCCGTATGCTTGCGGTCAATGACGGGACACCGCTGCCCCGATGCGGGCCCCTGCCCCGCCCTTTTACAACCTGGAGGGCGGTGTGCAAATGCCCAATTCGCCCCTCGCCGGAACCGGCTGCGGCGCCGCGACTCCGGTGTCAGAGAAGGCCCAGGGAGGCAAAGACCTGCGTGATGTCGTCAGCGAAGCGTCCCGACTTCGACAGCAGCGGCACCTCGGCGGGAAGGCCGGCGAGGCTCGGATGATTGCGCTTCTGGCTCGTCAGCACCGCAACCGGAATCGATGCCGTCGTCGGCATGGCGCGAATGGCACAGGCAAAATCGACGCCCGAGAGTTCGTCCATGACATTGGTGACGATGATCAGGTCCGGGCGCATCTGTGCCGCCAGCGCCAGACCGTCCGCGCTCGACCACACATTGACCATGCGATAGCCGCACTCGGCGAGCTCGCGGGTGACGAAGTGGGTGCCGGCGCCCTCCGGCGCGACGAGCAAGATCTCGATGTCGCGCACCTCGACATCCTCGACCGAAAAGGAATGCTTGGCTGGCAGCCTGCGGCAGAAGCGCGCGATCTCCTCCGGTGTCAGGTCGAGCTTTCCGTCAAGCGCCTCGCCGAGCCGGTCCACGAACACCTGCGCGTCGCCGAGTGCAGCGCCTTCGAGCGCCTCGACGGCATTGAGAAAATCCTCGAGTCGGTGCGCCGTCACCTTGAGCACGCCTACGCCGATCCCGGCGGCCATTCCCTTGATGCTGTGCGCTTGCTGGCGGAGCAACCCGACCGCCGTGCCCGGACGGCGGCGCCCTTCCCGCACCTCCTCAAGAATTTCGTTCATCACCGCCAGGCGATCCTCGATTGCATCGAGAACGTCCTGACACGCCTCTTCGACACTTGGCGCCGTGTCCACGCTCATGGCGAAGCTCCTTTTATTCTGCGCGCTTTGCGCCACCCTATGCGGCGACACTCAAGAAATTCCTAAAATTCGCCCGCGCCGCCCCCCGGCGGTGATCACTGGCGCGACCGCCTCACGGTGCCATGCGGGACGGGTGACAGGACGGACGCCGCAGGCTAAAGACAGGCCGCAGCATTTCTGAAGAAGAGACGGCCCTGCTCCATGCCGCCAAGTCACAAGTCCCAGACACACGGTACCGGAATCCTGCCCGCGCAATGCCTGATGGAGGCAATCGAGCGGGGCGAGATCATCGCCGCCGCGCCGCTCGATGCGGACCAGATCCAGCCCGCCAGCCTCGACCTGCGGCTCGGCGATGTCGCCTATCAGGTGCCGGCGAGCTTTCTGCCCGGGCGGCGCGCCCGTGTCAGCGAGCGCCTCGAGGCGCTGACCGAGCAGCGCCTCGATCTCGGCCGCGACACGGTGCTCGAGCGCGGCCGGGTCTATCTCGTGCCGCTCCTTGAGTCGCTGGCGCTGCGGGCGCGAACCTCGGGACGCGCCAATCCCAAGAGCTCGACCGGTCGTCTCGATGTCTTCTGCCGCGTGATCACCGATTACGGCACCGAGTTCGACAGCGTGCCGGCGGGCTATCGTGGCCCCCTTTGGCTCGAGATCGCACCCCGTTCCTTCCATGTCCTCGTACGCCGCGGCTCGCGCCTCGCCCAGCTTCGCCTCAAACGCGGCTCGCCGCCGACGAGCGACAGTTTCGTCCGTCGTCTCAACGAGTCCCTCGGGCTGGTGCAGGATCCGGAGGGCGAGGCCGACGTGAAGGGTGGTGGCATCGCCCTGTCGGTGGATCTCGAGGGCAGCGACCCATCGGGCCTCATCGGCTACAAGGCGCGGCGCAATGACGCGCCGATCGATATCGACCGGCGCGGTCATTACGACGTCGATGCGTACTGGGAGCGCGTCTATCGCCCGCGGAGCGGGGGCATCGTTCTTCGCACCGACGAATTCTATATCCTGTCGACCAAGGAGCGGGTTGCGGTGCCGCCCGACATGGCGGCGGACATGGTCGCCTATGACACCCTGGTGGGCGAGTTCCGGGTCCACTATGCCGGCTTCTTCGATCCCGGATTCGGCTATAACGGGGACGCGGCCGAGGGGACCAAGATCGTGCTCGAGGTGCGCTCGCACGAGGTCCCCTTCATCGTCGAGCACGGCCAGATCGTCGGCCGCGTTCTCGTCGAACGCTTGCTCGCGCCCACCGACCGGCCCTATGGCACCGCCATCGGCTCCAACTATTTCCGCCAGAGCCTGACGCTCGGCAAGCAGTTCCGCCGATAGCGGCCGTCCTGCGCGCTTGACATTCGGGGCGCCCCGACTATTTTGGCGCCTTCCTGGATTCGACCGCGGGTCGCAGCACCCGGCTGCCGGTGTGTGGAGAGAAGGCGATGGCAAAGCCCAACAGCATCAAGATCAAGCTCGTGAGCAGTGCCGGTACGGGCTACTTCTATGTAACAAAGAAGAATCCGCGCACCATGACAGAGAAGTTCACCGTGCGGAAATACGACCCCGTCGTCCGCAAGCACGTGGAATTCAAGGAAGCCAAGATCAAATAGCGCCTTCAGGGCTCGACCGATCTGGGTCCGTCAACCGGTTTGCGCCGCGTCCGCTTGCGTTTCGATATCCGGGTCCGCGGCCAGTGCGACCCGGTTGCGGCCGGCATTCTTGGCGTCATAGAGCGCCATGTCCGCCTTCTCGACGAGCTGTCCACCGCTGGCAATCGCATCATCGAGGGCGGCGAGGCCGATGCTCACCGTGACCGGAATGACGCGGCCTTCGGAAACGCTGAATGGCGGCGCCTCGATGGTCTGGCGTAGGCGCTCGGCGATCCGGTGGGCGTCCCTGAGCGAGGTGTCGGGCATGGCGACGACGAACTCCTCGCCCCCGTAACGCGCGGCGAGATCGACGCCGCGCACATTGCGCGCGAGACGGCGGCCGAATTCCTGCAGCACCTCGTCGCCGACCGCATGTCCGTGCTCGTCATTGATGGCCTTAAAGTGGTCGATGTCGATCATCGCCAGCGACAGCGGCTTGTGATTGTGGCGGGCGGTCCGGATCAGCGTTTCGAGATGGCTCGTGAGATAGTGGCGATTGTAGAGCCCGGTGACCGCATCGGTCATCGCGAGCTGCATCGAGACGTGGAAATTCTCCCACAGCCGGTCGGCATAGCGCTTGCGGCGGATCTGCGTGCGAGCGCGGGCGACGAGCTCGAGTCGCTCCACCGGGCGGATGAGATAGTCGTTGACTCCCATCTCGAGCGCCCGCAGGAGCTGCTTTGACCCGTGCTCGCCATGATCGACGATGACCAGGATCGGCACCTGCCGCGTTTCCTCGAAATTGCGCAACTTCGAGCAGATGCGGAGACCGTCGGCCTCCTTCATGGTGAGCGAGACGATCACCAGATCATAGTCTTTCTCGCGCACGCGGTCGGCGACATTCTCGCCGCCCGGAATGTGCGACACGGTGGCGATGGATTCGAGAGCGTGCGCCATCCGCGCCGCCGCTTTCTCATTGTCCTCGACGATCAGCACGGAGGTCGTCGCGGGGTCGATGTTCTCGATCGATTCCTTCGTTTCCTTATTCCAGCCGAGAGCCGCGCCGGTACATTCGCGATTGCGCAGCTCATCGACCATCATCTTGAGGCGCACGAGCGAGCGCACGCGCGCAAAGAGCGCAACGTCGTCCACCGGTTTGGTAAGAAAATCCTCGGCGCCGGCCTCGAGCCCCGCCACCTTGTCGCTGATCTGGTCGAGTGCCGTGACCATGATGACCGGAATGTGGGTCGTGCTCTCGTCCTCCTTGATGCGGCGACAGACCTCGAAGCCGTTCATGCCCGGCATCATGACGTCAAGAAGCACGACGTCGGGCCGCTCGCGCTGCACGATCTCGAGCGCATCGGGACCGGATGTCGCACACAGGACATCGAAATACTCGCTGCTGAGCTTGGCCTCGAGCAACTTCACATTGGGCAGGACATCATCGACGACGAGGACCCGCGCCGTCATTGCGCATCACCGAGATAGGTGCGGATCGTCTCGAGAAAATGGGTGACGGAAATCGGCTTGGCAATATAGGCCTCGCAGCCGCCCTCGCGGATCTTCTCCTCATCCCCCTTCATCGCGAAGGCGGTGACGGCGATCACCGGGATCTGCCGCAGCTCCTCGTCTTCCTTGATCCATTTCGTCACCTCGAGCCCGGAGACCTCGGGAAGCTGGATGTCCATGAGGATCAGATCCGGGCTGTGGGTGCGCGCGAGCTCGAGCGCCGCCATGCCGTCGCGGGTCTGGATGGTCTCGTACTGGTGCGCCTCGAGGAGGTCGCAAAAGAGCTTCATGTTGAGCTCATTGTCCTCGACGACGAGAATTTTCTTCGCCATGATTCCTCAGATGGTCTTTGCGTCTCGCTTCAAGCCCCGAGACCTGCCGGCGGACGTCGTTGCGGACCTCTCTTTCCGGGTCCTGCCGGACAGGCTCTTGCAGTCCCTGCTCCAATCCCTCGAAACCCTAGATGCACATTCCTAAAGATATGGTTTACTCCATTAACGATACGCGCCCAATTCACGATCGCAAGCGGACGCAGGCTGCGGATCGGAATCGTGCGCGCCTCATCGCGCTTGAAGCCCTCGCCTTCGTCTTCCGGGAGGAGCGGCTCGCCGCACGCTTCCTCGCCATGACAGGCATTGACCCGACGACCCTGCGCGAACGGGCCGGTGATGATGCAATTCTCGCCGCCGTTCTCGCCTTTCTCGCCGCCCATGAGCCGGATCTCGTCGCATTTGCCTCCGCGGTCGGGTACACCCCGCATGAGGTCGGCGACGCCGCCCGCCATCTCGCGGAAGAGCGCACGGACAGCAACTGACGCCGCCGGCCGTCATCCCCCGCCCGTTGCATTCTGCCAATCCCGGTCTGGCGATTTGCAATCGATACCCGCGGTTGAAGAAACGGGAAGGTGCTTCCATGGGCAAGGCTTGCCGGGCGAAATGACCCATGCAACGCAACCCTGCGCCCTTGCGCCCGGAATTCCCGGGGATTCCGACGTCTGGCACAAAAACTGCTTCAAGTCCCGTGCAATCCTTGTTCATCGGAGTAAGCATGTCATGACGCAACCTGTTGCCTTGACGCCGGATCTCGATCTGCCGCAATTGCGGCTGAATGGTGGGCTGGCAGCCCGCTTCGGGACCATTGCCAAGCGCGCGCTTCGCCGCTCGCCCGAGGATGCCCATCTGCTGAGCGAGCTTCTTGAATATGCCGCAGCGGCGGAGGAACGCCTCGCGGAACAGCGCGCCCGCATCGCCTATCTCGAGAGCCTCGCCACCACCGACGAGCTGACCGGGCTCGCCAATCGCCGTGGTTTCGAACGCATCCTGAAGACGGCGATCGCGGCGGCTCGGCGGCACGAGGAGCAAGGTGTGCTCGGCTTTTTCGAC
>RFKS01000164.1 GCA_003694205.1 Alphaproteobacteria bacterium
CCCTGCGCGTTCTCGCCGACCACGACATCGGGTCGAATGTCGCTGTTCTCGAGACCGAAATGGTGGAGAAAGACCTCGAGCGTGCCGCGTCCCTCGGCCTTGTGCACGAGGATGACGGCGCCCGGTCTGCCGCCGAGCTCGCGCCAGTCGGCAATCCGGCGGCGATAAAGGGCGATCACCTGCGCGCTACTGATGCTGCGAATCGGGTTTTGCGCATTGACAATCATGGCGAGCCCGTCGCGCGCGACCGTGTACGCGCGCAATCCCGTCTCGCTCGCCGCGAGTGCACGCGAGGCCATGCCGATATCCGCATCGCCGCGCATGACATCGGTGATGCCGCGCGAGGAGCCGCCGGTCTCGACATCGATGCGCAGGCCCGGATGCGTCGCCTCATAGCGTTCCGCAATCGCCGCAGCGAGGGGCGCGAGCGTGCTTGAGCCGGTGACGAGGAGGCGCTGCGCCGGCTGCTCGCTGTTGCCGCGCAGCATGAAGCCGACAAAGACAAGTGCGGGAATCAGGGTAAGAACGAGAACGATTCGGCGGTTCATGATGCGCGTACACTCCCATGCCCAGCCCCGCGAACATTCCGGGGCCGGTCGGACGGCACTAACATCAAGCTAGATTGAAATCAACGACCGCTGATATATCAGGCGCTGGTGCCCATATAGCGCGCAATGGCCTCGGCCAGCATTGGTGGCGGGGTGAGCGGCGAAAAATGCGTGAGATAGGCTCCGTCGGGTCCCATGAACATGATGTTCGTGGTGTGGTCGACAAGATAGCCTTCGACGCTTGGGTCCTCGACCTTTTCGTATCGCACGCCATAGGCGGTGGCCATACGCCTGATTGCCGTGGGATCACCGCTCAGCCCGACGATTCGCGAATCGAAGTTGCCGAGATAGCGCTTCATCTGCTCCGGCGTGTCGCGCTCGGGGTCGAGGGTGACGAAGATCGGCACGATCTTCGCCGCAAGGCCCGGCTGCGTCGTCTCCAGCTCCTCAAGCGCGCGCCCCACCGCGAGCAGCGAGGTCGGGCAGATGTCGGGACAGAAGGTGTAGCCGAAGACGATGAGCATGTAGCGGCCACGGAAATCGGTATCGCTGACCGGCTCGCCGTCCACGCCGACGAGCGTGAAGGGGCCGCCCACCGGCGCATCGAGGTCGAGCTCGCTCGCATCGGTGGCGGCGTTGTCCGGCTTCGGGCCGATCGTCCAGCCGAGAAAGATCGCACCGCCAATGATCGCGAGCCCGAGCACAAGGCGCGCAATCTTTTCCCAATCGATGGACCGCATCGCATATCCCCCGGCTCAGGGCACGATCCAGTCGCTGACCGCGACGAGACCGGATGGCGCGTCGGGATCGAGCCGCATGATAAAGGCGCCTTTCGACCCGAAACGCTGCCCGGGCCCGAGCGCCATCTGCGGCTGCGGCCCCGGGTCGAGGGAATTCTCGACCTCATGCTCGATGATTTCAATCAGATAATCGCGATGGTAGTCGCTCAGCAAGTGCGCCATCGCCCAGTCGGTCATCCGTAGCGCGAAATAGGCCTCACGCTGGTCGTCCCATTTGACAATGGGCAGTCGGCGCGAGCGTACCCAGGCACGGGCGCGATAGGCGTCGGGGCGAATTCGCTCCGGCTTGTCATAGGGATAGGTGACAAGGACCTTGTCCCGCACGGTGGCAGGCAGGGCGCGTGCCGCATCGAGGGCAGTCGACGGCAGGAGGACACGCCACGCTGCGGGCGGGCTCTCGGCCAGGGCCCCGGTTGCGGCCGCCGCCAGATGGCCGGGCCAGATGACGAGCGTGTCATCGTCCCTGCCGGCCGCATCCGCGATGGCCGTGCGCATGGCCGCGGCATCGGATACCTCGTGCGCCTCGATGGCGAGACCCGGGCGGCGGGCAGCGAGGGCGGCGGCGAGCCGCGTGGCAGGCCGGCGGCCATAGGCGTCGGCGCTGTGGATCACCGTCACATGCGCAGGCGATGCTTTCTGTGCCGAGAGCCAAGCCGCGAGGGCGTCGGCCTCCAGCTCGAGCCCGCGCGAAAAATAGAGCGTGTAACCGCCCTCGGCATGTGCGGTGCGCGGCAGCTCGGTCACCGGAAAGAGGCAGGGCACATGTTTCGCATCGCAGAAATCTGCGACGGGCGTGAAATCGCCCGCGACAAGACCGCTCAGCACCGCAAAGACCGGCTGCTCTGCGTAATAGCGCTCGAGTTGCTCCCGCCAGCCCTCGGGTGGGCCCGCGAGCCGCCAGACATGGACCCGCCACTCGCGATAGGAATCGATGAACTCGTCACGATAATAGGGCGAGAAGCCGGGCCGCGCGAGATCGTCGCGCACGTCGCGGTTGAACCATTCGGCATAGGCGTCGATCGTCTTCACAAAGGCGTCGGCACGCGCGGCGTCGATGCCGTCGCTGACGATGGTCGCGAAATGGACCGTGTCGGGCTCGACGCCGGGATCATCGCCCTTCGAGAGGGTGGCGAGATAGGCGACGATATTCGCGGCATCGGCATCGCTGAGTTCGTAGCGCGGCATTGCCGGGTTGAGCGCCCGCCCGGCGGGATCGAGACCTTCGCGCAGGGCCCTGACAAGGGTCTCGGGCGTGTAGGCCGGGCGCAGGCGCGCCTTGCGCACGTCCTGATAGAAGCGCTCGGTCTGCACCTCCTTGTACATCTCCTTGAATCGCTCATTGCGCAGCGCGCGGTTGGCTTCGCGAGCAGCAAAGAGATGATTGGCGGTGATCGGCGGGACATAGGTGCCGCCTTCGCTCGTCCCCATGCCGCTTGGGCGGTGGCAGCTCACGCAGGTGAGCTGGTTGCCGGCGATGCGGACATCGCCCTGGGTGATCGCCGTCACCGGCCTGCCATCGGCGCCGAGTCCCGTGCGATAGAGCCGCTCGCCGAGTGCCGGATCACCCGGCGACTGGGCGAGTGCGGCCGAAGATATCAGTGATGTGAAAAGAAAAGCGAAGACGCGGTGACGATTGGCGCTCCCGATTAGGGAGCGGAGAATTCGATCGGAACGCACAAGGACCTCCCCCTGAACAAGCGTGTTGTCGACCCGGTAGCAGACCGCCGCCTATGGCGTGCCTGCCGAAACCTGTTGCCCGGCCCCTGCGTCGGCCGTGAGGACCGTCTCGAACTCGGCCAGCAGTGTGCTCTCAGCGAGAAGCCCCTCGAGCCGCACCCAGCCCGCTTCGGGGCCGGCTCTCAGATAGGTATAGGGGCGGTGGTACATCTTGCTTTCCGCCTGATAAAGGGCGTCGAAGGCGGTGATCACCTTGCGGATATCGCCGAGCCGGCCGGTGAGGAAGATCCAGTTGCGCTTCGCGTGATAGCGCGCGGCATAGGCCTTGAGCCGCGCCGGCGTGTCATATTCGGGATCGATGCTGATCGAGATCAGGCGCGTCGAGGGATCGCGCGCGAGAAGGGCCTCCTGTGCCTGCGACAGGCCGGCCGACAGGACCGGGCAGATGGTCGCGCAGCTCGTGAAGATGAACTGCAGCACCACCGGGCCCGGTCGGCGCAAGAGGCGGTCGAGCTCGACCGCCGCCCCGTCCTCGTTATAGAGCGTTACGGATGGCGCCTCATAGGCGGCCTCGATTCGGTCATAGCCGGCCTCGGCGGTTGGCCTCCCAGGATACATATAGAATTTCTGGCCGCCGTGGCCCATCAGATGCGGCTCGCCCGAAGCGGCGTGCATCTTGTTCATGTCCGGGGACATGGATTCGCCATCATGGCCGGGACTGGCCACACCCGGCGGCGCCCAGAGAAACAGCGCCAGCGCGAGAGCCGAAAGGCGCGGGCCAAAAG
>RFKS01000165.1 GCA_003694205.1 Alphaproteobacteria bacterium
ATCAAGACCGGCGTCGAGGCGATGACGGCGGCCGCGCTCGATATCCTGGGGGACAGCTAGCATGCGCGGCGCGGCTTTCATGCGGTCACTGGGCATCGCCTGCGGCCTTCTTGCGCCGGCCCTCGCCCCGCCGGCCCTGGCGCAGGTGGTGCTCCCGGACTGGAAGACGGTTGAGATCAGGACCCACGATCTCGGTCACGGGATCTATATGCTCGAAGGCTTCGGGGGCAATATCGGCGCCTCGGTGGGCGACGATGGCATCTTCCTCGTCGACGATCAGTACGCGCCGCTGACCGAAAAGGTGAAGGCCGCGCTCGCCCGCCTGTCGGACAAGCCGGTGCGGTTCGTCATCAACACCCACTGGCATCCCGATCACACCAACGGCAACGAGCATATGGGCGAGGCGGGCGCGATCATCGTCGCCCATGACAATACGCGAAAGCACCTGATGGCGGCGATGACGATGGCAGACCTCGCGCCGCTCCTGCGCCCCTCGCCCAGGGCGCTGCCGATTCTCACCTTCAACGACACGGTCACCTTCCACTGGAATGGCGATACCGTCCGCGTCGTCCACATCCCGCCGGCGCACACCGACGGCGACGCCATCGTCCAGTTCCTCGACGCCGACGTGATCCATGTTGGCGACGCCTATTTCAACGGCTTCTATCCCTTCATCGATGTCGAGAATGGCGGCGATATCGACGGCATGATCGCCTTTCTGTCGGACCTGTCGGCGATGGCCGGACCGGAAACGCGCATCATCCCCGGCCACGGGCCGGTCGCAGGGCGCGAAGATGTGATCGCCTATCGCAGGGATCTCGTGACCATCCGCGATCGCGTCGCGGCGGCGATTGCCGCCGGTACCTCGCTCGAGGATCTGATCGCGGCGAGCCCGCTCGCCGACCTCAATCCCCGCTATGCCGGCGAGGTCGTGGGCGAGGCCGACGTGCTCCGCATGGTTTATCGGAGCCTGAATCGGAAATAGGGGCCCGGTTCAGGCGGCGCTCATATGGGCGGCTGCCAGATCGCGCAGCACGCGCGTCTCGAGATCGGCATCGCGCAGCCGCGCTTTCACGAGATCGCCGATGGAGACGATACCAACCGGCCGCGCATCGTCGAGGATGAGGAGATGGCGCACGCGGCGCTGCGTCATCACGCTCATGGCGTGACTCACCCGGTCATCGAGATCGGCGGTCGGGATCGGCGTTTCCATGAGGTCGGCCGCGCTGAGCGCGAGCGCGTCCGCACCGCGCGTCGCGAGCGCCTCGATGATCAGCCGGTCGGTGACGATGCCGAGCGGACGGCCGCCGATATTGGTGACGATGACCGACGAGATCGCGCGCTCGTGGAAGAGCCGCGTCACCTTGAGGAGCGACGCATTGGGACGGATGGTCACGAATCCCGTTCCCTTGTCCTCGAGAATCTCGCGCAGTGTCATCGCAGCCTCCTTGCCTCGTCTGTTTCTCATCCCGGTTTTCATGGCAGTCGCCATCCTATCATATCTCGGCCGCCGGTGCGGCAGCGCAAGACACAGGCGGTTCACATTCGCGCGCAGAGCGGCATCCGGCACCCTGATTCGCACGCTTGCGGCCCGCTGCGGGCGCCATTATGGTGCCGGCGCATGTCAATCGGGACTTCATGTTGATGCAGACTCTTGAAGACGCGAAGATCGCCATCGTCGGCCTCGGCTATGTCGGACTTCCACTCGCGGTGGCCTTCGGACGACGGCTCGAGACCATCGGTTTCGACATCGATCCGAAGCGGATCGCCGAACTCCGCCAAGCTCACGACAGCACATGCGAGGTGACGGCGGACGAGCTGCGGGCGGCAACACAGCTTCGCTTTGCGGCGTCGCTCGAGGAGATAGCCGGCGCGACCGTCTATATCGTTACCGTGCCGACGCCGATCGACGATCACAACCGGCCCGATCTCGGACCACTCGAGCGTGCCAGCAAGAGCATCGGGAAGGTGCTCGGGGCTGGCGATATCGTGATCTACGAATCGACCGTCTATCCGGGGGCCACCGAAGAGGTCTGCGTGCCGATCCTCGAGCATGTCTCGGGGCTCGCCTGCAACAGGGACTTCTATGTCGGCTACAGCCCCGAGCGCATTAATCCCGGTGACCGGGAGCACCGCCTCGAGACGATCCGCAAGGTGACCTCGGGATCGACGCCGGAGGCGGCGGACTTCGTCGATGCCCTCTATCGCCTCGTCGTCACCGCGGGCACCCATCGCGCAAGTTCGATCCGTGTTGCCGAAGCGGCGAAGGTGATCGAGAACACCCAGCGCGACCTCAATATCGCGCTCGTCAACGAGCTCGCGATCATCTTTCACCGGCTCGGCATCGACACCCTAGAGGTGCTCGAAGCGGCGGGCACGAAATGGAACTTCCTGCCCTTCCGTCCGGGTCTTGTGGGCGGCCACTGCATCGGGGTCGACCCCTATTATCTTACCTACAAGGCGGAAGGGATCGGCTATCATCCCGAGGTCATCCTCGCCGGGCGGCGGATCAACGACAATATGGGCCGCTATATCGCCGCCGAGATCGTCAAGATGATGATCCACCGGCACATTCCCGTCGCCGGCGCCCGGGTGCTCGTTCTTGGTCTCGCCTTCAAGGAGGATTGCCCGGACCTGCGCAACACGCGGGTGGTCGATGTCATCGAGGAGTTCAAGGAGTACGGTTGCGGGTGCCTGATCCACGATCCCTTGGTGGACGCCGAGGAAGCGCGGCGGGAATATGGCCTCGAGCTCGTGGCCTCGCTCGATGACATTGAACCGGTCGACGTCATCCTTCTCGCGGTCCCCCACGCGCCGTTTCTCGCCATGGGGGCAGAGGCGATACGCCGTCTCGGCAAGGCGAACTGTCTTCTTTACGACGTCAAGTCGGCCCTGCCGAAGGACCTTGTCGACGGCCGGCTCTAGCAAGGGGTACGAATGCTATGCGCGTTCTCGTCACCGGTGCCGCGGGTTTCATTGGCAGTCATGTTGCGCTGTATCTCCTTGCGCGCGGCGACGACGTGATCGGGCTCGACAATCTCAACGCCTATTACGACCCGACGCTCAAGCAGAAGCGGCTCGAGCGCTTGCAGGCGTACGCCGCCGGAACGCTCAATGAGGAGGTCTATCCCGACGCGCGCGGTGCGGCGCCGGTCGGCCGGTTCGACTTCGTCAGGGCCGATCTTGCGGATCGCGAGACAATGGCCGATCTCTTCGCCCGCGAGCACATCGACCGCATCGTCCATCTCGCGGCACAGGCCGGTGTGCGCTATTCGCTCGAGGATCCCTTCGCCTATGTCGACAGCAACATCACGGGCACGCTGACCATTCTCGAGGGTTGCCGGCATCACGATATCGAACATCTTGTCTATGCCTCGACGAGCTCGGTCTACGGGCTCAACACGAAGATACCCTTCGACGTCATGGAGCCGGCCGACCATCCGGTGGCCTTCTACGGCGCCACGAAACGCGCCAACGAGCTGATGGCGCACAGCTATTCGCATCTCTTCGGAATACCGACGACGGGCCTGCGCTTCTTTACGGTCTATGGCCCGTGGGGACGGCCCGACATGGCGCTTTTCAAGTTCACGAAGGCGATTCTCGCCGGCGAGCCGATCGAGGTCTTCAATTACGGCCGCCACAAGCGTGACTTCACCTATATCGACGATATCGTCCGCGGCGTCGTCGCCGCGCTCGACCGCGTGCCCGATGCCGATCCCGACTGGGATGGTGGCCATCCGCGGGCCGACAGCTCGTCCGCACCCTGGCGGATCTACAACATCGGGAATCAGCGCCCGGTCGAGCTGATGGACTATATCGCACTGCTCGAACATGAGCTCGGGCGCCGCGCCGAAAAGAAGATGCTGCCGCTGCAGCCGGGCGATGTGCCCGACACCTATGCCGATGTCGAGACCCTTGTCGCCGACACCGGCTACCGCCCCGCGACGCCGGTCGAGGAAGGGGTGAAGCGCTTCGTGCGCTGGTATCGCGCCTATTACGGCGTCTGATCGCGGTCGCCCACGCGGGCGAGGGGCACCAGCCAGTCGGCGACGCGCCGGACGCGAATACCATAGGTGGCCGCCAGCCGGTGGTCGGAGAGGACCGTCGCGGTCGGCCCGTCGGCGATCACCCGCCCTCCGTTCATCAGCAACGTGCGCGGACAGAAGCGACTCGCGAGCCCCAGATCGTGGAGCACGACGAGAACCGTACGCCCGCGGGCGGCCTCCGCGGCGAGAAGCTCCATCACCTGCAATTGGTGATAGGGATCAAGGGCGGCCACCGGTTCGTCGGCGAGCAGGATCGGCGCCTCCGTGGCGAGCACGCGCGCGAGCAGGACGCGTGCCCGCTCGCCGGCCGACAGATGCGTCGCGGGGCGTGCGGCGAGATGGGTGATACGGGTCGCCGCCATGGCGCGGGCGATCGCGTCGCGGTCGGCGCCCGTCGGTCGATGAAAGGCGTCG